>LUTY01000571.1 GCA_001640045.1 Candidatus Thiomargarita nelsonii
AAGATCTCAGACCTTATGAATGTGATGGATTATCAGCCTATCGAAAACTGCCCTGGGTAGTGATATTGCCTGAGACCATTGAACAGGTGCAATCTATTATGCGCCTATGTCACCGCCTAAATGTGCCGGTAGTCGCCCGTGGCGCCGGCACCGGACTATCAGGCGGTGCGCTACCAGTTGAGCAAGGTGTCTTGTTAAGCTTGGCTAAATTCAAAAACATCATTAATATTGACCCGGCCAAACGCCTTGCCCGTGTCCAACCCGGCGTGCGAAATTTAGCCATTTCTCAAGCCGTTGAACACCTTGGGCTTTATTATGCCCCCGATCCATCCTCCCAAATTGCCTGCACCATCGGCGGAAATGTCGCGGAAAACTCTGGTGGCGTACACTGCCTAAAATATGGCCTGACAGTACACAATATTCAACAACTCAAAATTGTGACGGTAGAAGGTGAATTATTAACCATTGGAAATGGCGGCTTAGATTCTCCCGGTTATGACCTATTGGCATTAATGACCGGCTCCGAAGGTATGCTTGGCATTATTGTTGAAATCACCGTTAAATTATTACCCACACCGGAACGCGCCCAAGTATTGCTCGCCGCATTTGACGATGTGGAAAAAGCCGGTGCTGCAGTTGGCAATATTATTTCCGCTGGCATTATTCCTGCCGGTTTGGAAATGATGGATAAACTAGCCATTCAAGCGGCTGAAGACTTTGTTCATGCCGGTTATCCACTAAACGCTGAAGCTATCTTATTATGTGAACTAGATGGCGTGACCGAAGAAGTCTCTGAAAACATTATATCTGTCCGTCAGACGCTGCTACAAAGCGGAGCCACTGAAGTCCGCACCGCCAAAGACGAACTAGAACGACTGACTTTTTGGAAAGGGCGCAAAGCCGCTTTTCCCGCCGTCGGCAGAATTTCGCCGGATTATTACTGTATGGATGGCACCATTCCCCGCAAACGCCTAGCAGAAGTGCTAAAAGCCATATCTGATTTATCCAAACACTATGAACTGCCCGTCGCCAATGTATTTCACGCCGGCGATGGCAATTTACACCCATTAATCCTTTATGATGCCAACAAACCCGGAGAATTAGAACGCACCGAAGAGTTTGGCGGCCAAATTCTGGAATTCTGCGTCAAAGTCGGCGGCACAATCACTGGCGAACACGGCGTGGGCATGGAAAAAATTAATCAAATGTGTGTACAATTTAACGCCTTGGAATTAACCCAATTTCATGCCGTCAAAGCCGCCTTTGATCCCAATGGGCTGCTCAACCCCGGTAAAGCCGTGCCAGAATTACACCGTTGCGCTGAATTTGGTGCCATGCACGTACATCATGGTCAACTGCCATTTCCTGAACTAGAACGCTTTTAAAATATGACAGAACTACAACAACAAGTGCAAACCGCCATAGAAACAGCCACGCCGCTGTATATTCGCGGCGGCAATAGCAAAGCTTTTTATGGACGTAAGCCGACTGGGACACCACTGAACCTAAGTGCTCACCGTGGCATTACCAATTATGAACCCACAGAATTGGTAATAACTGCCCGCGCCGGTACGCCATTAAAAGAGATTGAAAATACCCTATCTAGTGAAAACCAAATGCTTGCTTTTGAACCGCCCGCCTTTGCTGAAACAGCCACCTTGGGTGGGACTATCGCTTGCAACTTTTCAGGACCACGCCGCCCTTACACCGGAGCAGCCCGCGACTTTGTCTTAGGCTGCCAACTCTTAAACGGCAAAGGAGAAATCCTGCATTTTGGCGGCGAAGTCATGAAAAATGTTGCCGGTTATGATGTCTCACGCCTGATGGCTGGCGCACTGGGCACACTGGGCGTATTACTCGAAATCTCGCTCAAAGTCTTACCCAAACCAGAAACCGAATTAACGCTGATCCAAGCATTGTCCGCTGAACAAGCACTCAAACACTTACATGAGTGGGGACTCAAACCATTGCCAATCAGCGCAAGCTGCTTTTATGACAATCAACTGTTTATTCGTTTATCAGGCGCATCCGGGGCGGTTGCCGCCGCACAAAAAACCATTGGCGGCGATACCATGAATAACGCCAAGGATTTTTGGCAACAACTGAAAGAACATCAATTGCCATTTTTTAATACCGCCACACCGCTGTGGCGTTTATCATTAAGCTCGGACACGCCCCCCATCACAGATGGCGAATGCTTATACGAATGGGGCGGCGCACAACGCTGGTTAAAAACCGACACTGAGACAGCTATTATTCGTGAAGCCGCCCAAAATGCCGCTGGTCATGCAACGCTGTTTAGAGCAGAGCATATCACTGAAGAAATATTTCACCCCCTGCCAGAAGGCATGATGCGTATTCATCAACAATTAAAACAGGCATTTGACCCTAAAAGAATTTTTAATCCTGGGCGACTATATCAAGCACTTTAAATGCGCCAAAATATTCGCGCATAGTGGCCTTATATCACCCTGTTAGGTCCAACAGGCGTTGCAAAAACCGTCTATTGTCCTCACATTTAGAGTGCTTGTTTGTTATACTTTCCACTAAGTACAGGACAATAATCAAATATTGAATAAGGGTTCCCCTACTGACGGATCGCCGATTTTTTCCACCATATCCATCATAATGCCGAGTACCTGACTTACATCAACTCCGTCCAAATTAGTCTCTTCCTTGGGGGCTGCTGCGATATATTCACCCAGTAACCAAGCGCGGCATATTTTCTTAAATTGAGGCAACAAAGGATCATTCACCTGCTGGGCGTTTACATATTTCTCTTGAATCGCATCAGCCGATACTGAAAGCTGAGCAAATTGGGGCAACAAATCTTTATCCAGTGGCATATCTATCAGAAACTTGTCCAAGCCACTGTCTGCATTAAAAACGTCAATGGGATAGGTTTTTTGCTCAAACTCAACTTGTGTCTCTTCGGAAAGCAGCTTGGGCCAATTGTCCTGATTTGCCATCTTCATCTCTATGTTCACCGGCTCTGGTTCATCGGGAGCACTGCCTGCCTTCATTTCTATTTGAACATCCCCCAACAAATCATGCCCACGACTTATTTTTCCTGTTATCTTTCCATCAGTTATGGTTAATTGCTCAATATCTTCTATCAATTGTGTTGGAATAGGCACAAATTGCTTTTTGGGTCGCAATAGAGACTGATTAAGAGCCGCTTCAGCCATACTCTGAAAAAGCTGAAGGCGTTTTGTTTGATTTTCCTCACTCTCATTCTCCACCATCACTTGCGCGGTGACACTAATGGCTGGCAAACTAGATTTTTCCGAAGAAGAGGGTAAGTTCAGCACACGGCGCAGCCGATAAATTCTTTTTAAGTGCCACTCGCCCTGCTTGAGCTGATCAGCTTGTCCTTGATAGCCTTGAGCGAGCTTTTCATGACATTGTTCAGTCAAAACGTAGGCAAAAGCATCGCCCACGCACGCTTTGAGTGATTGGCCATTTTGTGGTTTTTCAGTATTTTCAATCACCCGGCGAACAAATTCTTTTTCGTTTTCGTCTGTTGCCTTTGCTTGCAAAGTCTCTTCAAAATCGGCAATTGTCAGTGGCTCATTATCTTTTTTGAGACCTAATATGGTATCGTTAAAAACACGCAATTTATCCCGTAATTCAACAATTTCTTTGGATAATTGCACCATTTCAGCACTGGTAAGTTGCGAGAGTAAA
>LUTY01000561.1 GCA_001640045.1 Candidatus Thiomargarita nelsonii
GGGCTTTTGGGGTAATAAGGCAATTTCAGAGCGCCAGCGGGCGATGGCGATTTGTCTATGTGATTTATCGTTCAGGCGTAGTACGCCCCCCATTAAGGGGTGCATACGTGCCAGTGTCCACAATAGGGTACTTTTTCCAACGCCAGAACGGCCCGCAAGATAGGTGAATTGTCCTGATTTTAGGGTCAATGTACAATCAGGACTCCCGTTGAGGATCAGTTTGGCAGTCTGATCCTCTCCGCGTTGGATTTTGAGGGATTTGGCGACGAGTTTATTGACGATATTCTTCCATACCTCGCAGCACTATATCAGTAAATCCAACGATGCCAATAACATCATCATCTTCCATGACTGGCGCACGTAAGAGATTAAAACGATCAAGTAAACGGGCACAATAACGAATATCCATCTGTGGCGAAATGCTTAGCAAAGGTTTCGCCATAATTTCATAAACATTCACCCGTTCTGGGGAACGATCTTTTGCCAGAACCTGGCGGGCAATATCTGACAATAACACCATGCCAAACTCATCATCTGGATGCCGTTTATTGACGATGATGCTTCTTACCTCAGGATGTTTCATATTGCGGAGTGCTTGTGCGACGGTTATAATACCATCCACTCGATCAAATTCCGTTTTCATCACATCACGCACCCGTACAAGTTTTATCTGACTCATATTTGTTCTTCCACAACGGCTTTCAATTTGTTCATTTGATGGGAAATGCCGACCGCATCTTCTACGTCAACTTGAAATGCAATGCCAGCCCCCATGCTTTCTTCAAATTCAGCGACTTGTGCAATTTTTTCTAAAATGCATCGAGATAAATGTTCTTCAACTAATAACAATAACACATCGCGTTGAATTTCCAAATTTAAGCCAAAAAAAGTTTTCAGGGGTTTTAAGCCTTCTCCCCGGGCGTGGTTAATAACAGTAGCACCGGTTGCTCCCGCTTTACGTGTCGCATTGAGTACTTTGTTAGTTTTGTCTTCTGCGACAAAAGCGATGATGAGTTTAAAATGCACAGTCAATCATCTCCAATCAGTTGTTTGAACAGTTGTGCAAGGTTCGCCTTGCACTCCTGATTTTGTCCCAAACCTCAGAGGTTTTTAAAACCTCTGAGGTTTAGATGCTGGATAAAACTTTTCTGGACAGCTATATCTTTCAAATCTAAATTTCGCACCAGTGACAACAAGGATGTCGATTTTGTACCGTCCCAACGGAAATTAGC
>LUTY01000562.1 GCA_001640045.1 Candidatus Thiomargarita nelsonii
GATTCATGTTCACTCACGTAAAATTCCATACGTTGGGGAATACCATCAACATAATTTTGTAAAAGCTGATGCTTTGAATCGAGGATACGTGCGGTGCCTGGCAAGGTAATGCCAAAATCAACTTCATTCCAAATATCACTGAGTTGATCCATATTACTGGCTAGTTTGCAATCCCATAAATCAATGCCATGAATAGTACCTAATTCTGTGCCATCAAACATATCATCAACTTCTTGCAATTGCTTTTCATCCGCCTCGCCAATGCCAATCAGGATAAATTTACAGTGTTTGCGGGTGCCTGCCACAATTTCATACCCTACCTCCATGGCGCGTTTTTTGACAGCCTCAAAATCTTCAAGGACGCCGTCGCTAATAAACAACAAGATCGTCCAGTCAGCCTCTTTGAATTGGGAGAGAAAATAATTGAGTGCTGGGAGCAATTTGGTACCGGTTCCCCAAACTTGTTGACTAGGACCATCAACTGGAATTTGGCTACATTGTGTACTATTAAATGTACTGATTGGCTCAATTTCTCTCCCCCCTGTACCGACTGCCCAGTATAACAAGGAAACGGTACCATCACCGCTATAGTCACAAATGTAACGACTGAGATGCCGTACAACAGGCTCCATGACATTAGCACCGGGTTGTCGAAACAATTTAGGTATGTTGGCAGCAAATAATGACATCATAGAGGCGGAGCCGTCAATGGCAATGCCAACGCGCATGTTTTCTACTCGTTGATCAAGACGAATGTATATTTCCACTCGTTTTTTGCCTTGTTCAGCGTGATATACATTAATTTTTCCAAATAAATCATTCGCTTTTCTAATCATAATATCAGTTATCAGTTATCAGTTATCAAAAAGAGATTTATAAGGTGCCCAGATTGCGTTGGTAGGCAATTTGATACTACAAGGATTAATTATAACAAGGGATAAGTCAAAACCAAGGCTTCAATCTCGCGGGCAGTTTTTTAGGTCGTTGTAAATTAAACGAAAAATTAACCGGCGCCGGTTTTGGCAACCTCGTAGGTTTGTCGGCACGATATGGCATTGAGTTATAACGAGCCCGTGTAGGTTTTCGTTCGTGTGCGAACTCCAACAACATACGTCGTGTCTGGCGAGAATAAAAGCTACCATCAAAATACCACTAATATTCGTTGTCAACCATTAGATGTACGCACTGAGTACAACTAATTGAGAAATAAACGAATTTAAAAACAGCTTGT
>LUTY01000563.1 GCA_001640045.1 Candidatus Thiomargarita nelsonii
TGCCAGACGCGGCGCATGTACCAACGAAAGGGTGGAAACCAATGCCAGCGTTGCCACAAAGTCCAAGAGTGGCTAAAATCTCTGCCTGACTTTTAAAATCTCCTAAACCCGCCGCTTGTGGGGGGGGCAATCACAGCTACTTTGCAAAATTCCCTTGTTTTTGCCAATTTTTGATTATTTGTATAAATCCCTTCTGTTTTCAGTCTTGTTCTAATGCGATTTAATTTGGCCTCCATTTCACCTAAGGTGAAACTTGGGTCAATATCTAACACATCAAGTGAAAAGCCATAACGGGTATGAAACTCAACATGCACTTGTAATAATACTTTAATACCAGGTTTAAAAGCCAAGCCAGTTTGCTCTTTAAAATGTTGAAGTTGGTTGGCAGCCCGATGTTTCCAAAGCGTGGCGCGTGCTTTTGCCACCTCATGACCCTCGTTGTCATGATCTGCCAGTTCCATGTAAACATGTACATTTTCCGAGACATTGACAAGCTCTGCGCGTACCCAATAACGAGTATTATGTTGTTCGGCAATGGTTTTTTGAACATACAACATTAAATCATTGAGAGTAAGGCTTTCCGTTGTTGAAGGGGGAGGTTTGGGCAACCATTTGGCAAATGGTTCAATTTCAAGTTCGGGGGGAATAAACCATTTTTTTTGGTCCCAATCAAACTGGGCACCTAGCTTTTTAACTTCGTCCTTTTCAGAAAAGGGACAATCTAAAAATATTGGTTTGTTCATTAGATAAAAGGGTTCTTTTAACTCTTTGCGGAGCAAAGAGGCAGGAACGTGAGGCGAAAAAACGGGATATTGCTGCTAAAAAGTAGGCAATTGAAGAGGCTAAAATTCGGTTGTGGAGACCGTTTTAAATACACGGCACCCGTTGGTTCTTTCGCACCGAATCCCTTCGGTATATATGACACTGTGGGCAATGTCTGGGAATGGTGCGCTGATTCTTGGCATCCTAGTTATAAAGGCGCACCGAGTGATGGTCAAGTTTGGAGGGGAGGCAATGAAAACTACCGAGTGCTGCGTGGTGGTTCGTGGGTCAACCCTCCGGGGAACGCCCGTTCCGCCAACCGCGTCAGGTACTACTCGGTCGTGCGGTACGACAGCTACGGCTTTCGGGTCTTCCGTGGCGCGGACTTTTAGCCCTTTGCCCTAGAGCCCTTGTGCCCTTTGCCCTTATCGCGCGGGGGGTATGGGGGGCGGCAGCCCCCCAGATCGAT
>LUTY01000564.1 GCA_001640045.1 Candidatus Thiomargarita nelsonii
ATGTCAATCATTAATCCACCAGCAGAGGCCTCTACTTGGTTATGAGCACCACCTCTATTAATCGCCAAAGCAGTATTATCACCCGTCTGGGTAGCAGTGAGATCAACTTTGAGGTTGCTTATCACATCAGCTACCACAGGCGGTGCCGATAAGACCACTACAAATACAATGACCTTGACTATCAAAATTTTGAGCATAATAGGTTCCATCCTTCCCCTACTTAAGGGAAGGGAATCAACACCATTCTCCATCAGAAGTGATAAGAAAATGGCGATGGTTTCATTAACTTATTTCCCATTTTAATTTTTTTTATATCAAAATACTTTATGCTTATGTCTTCCAATTTAGGTTTGTTCATTTATCTTGTTGATCTATTGATTCTCCATTAGCTACCTTATCCACATCACACTGTTCCCAAGGTATGTCGTACAACTTCCCTATTAACATTAAAACGCCTTTTTCAAGGATTTCACGAACAGCAAGATGACGTGGATCAGATATTTTCACCAAGACGAAAAAACGAACCATCGTACTCCCGCGTTATGACAGTATTCTGAAGACTCACAGCCAACAGTTCTTTTTTCCCATTCTTTAATATATTACCGGTAGTGGGTCCCACTATCCTCAAGTCCATTGCTATGCTAATCGCCTTGTCACTACTCGATACATTAGTATCAAAAAGTTTCTTGAAGAAACTCAGCCCCAAACGGCGTGTTCTGATATCCTCGTTGTATTCACTTATTGAACCGGTAATAAAAAAGTCGCTTGGTAAAATACTTCCTATGTTCCTCATATTCAATAATGTCAATTGAACATCAGAGAGCTTACCCCTGGCTAATAAATTATAGTTTATAGCGTATGAATTGATACTTGTTTGAAGTAGGCAATACATGATATTCTATTTGCCATTTTAACGATTAAAATTGAGATATGTGGAATATGAATTCATGTCGTGGCAAACCCTTAACACCGGAAATCAAGAAAATTGTTGTATCAGTTAAGCCGTATTTTGACCTAAATAAATTAACACCAAAAGAGTCAAGTGTTAAACGTACTGCAAATGCACTTGGAATTGGTATAGCAACAGTTAAAAGGATCATGGCAGATTACAATCGTGATCCTAATTTACTTGACGAACCAACAAAGATGCGTGGTCGCCCAAGCTATGCTATCAACGCGTCATATCAGGAATCGGTTCG
>LUTY01000565.1 GCA_001640045.1 Candidatus Thiomargarita nelsonii
CGAATGTGTTTATTCAAACCGTCGGAGATGGTGTGGATAATGTGATCAGAGAGATTGGTAGCGAATATGGACGTGAAGGGCGATCCGTTGAAGATTTTGGCAATGGGTATATTGATGGCTTAGTGGACGTTTTGGAGCAAGTGGTCAATCGCTGCGTGGGTGAATGTAATCTGGCCGGAGAAGCGCTGGGAAAATGGGCTGCAAAAATATACTGTCTAGTAGCTAATGCGAATCAGAATATTCCGAACTTCACAAATCGGGTAGTAGTGAATATAGGCGGCACGGTTTGTAAAAATGCTTATCGGATGGGCTGTGAATCGAACTTTGTTGGGATTGCCGATGACTTAGGCCCCAAATATGCTGGAGATCATCCGAACTTTGTGGATTATTACAGGGCTGAAGATAATGGCTGTTGCGCGTATAAATCTAAATAGTTTTACGCACTGAGTACAACGGATGTTCTCGCTTCGTGGTGAGAGATCATCCGTTGTACTCATTATTATGGTAAGTCCTACTTTTTTAGACACACAGGAGACATTAAATGAAAAAACGTGTTTTACTTCAAACCGCCGTCTTATTAGCGGCAACGGTCAATTTGAGTGAAGTGGCGGCAAGCTGTTTTCCACCAAAAAGTGGCCAAACACCGCTTGACGTGCTTGAGTGCCTTCAGAGTGAACTTGACAATCAGCAAAAGCGAATTGCTGAGCTTGAAAAAGAGAATGAACGCCTACGCCATGCCATAAGTGTTTCAAGCAATGGCAACGTAGGCATTGGCACGGCAAGTCCGAATGCGAAGTTGCAAATAGGAGAATCCACATTAAATGGACATATACACAACGAGCCTATGCTTGAATTATCAGCTAATGGTTGGAATGGTGCTTATCTTTCTTTAAGAAATAGTTATGTTGGCAACGGACATAAAAATAGCAGTTGGTTTTTAACCCATAGGCATGGTGGATGTAGATTTGGTAATAAATTTGTGATTGGTTGGCAAGATCATACTAATGGTCGGGAAATAAGTGGTTGTGTGGATCATACCGATCAAAGAATTGCTATGGCTATAGAACAGGAAACTGGCAATGTTATTGTAATGGGTAGCATTCGTCAAAACTCCGACCAACGCTACAAGCAAAACATCCAAACCCTTGAAAACGCCCTCACCAAATTGCAAGAGCTGCGCGGAGTCAGCTTTGAGTGGAAAGGGCAAAATGCCGAAGTCCAAATCGGTTTA
>LUTY01000566.1 GCA_001640045.1 Candidatus Thiomargarita nelsonii
GGCAATTCTGAAACTAACGAAACTTTCATAGTCACCCTAACCTCACTGGTTAACGGGGAGAATTTAGACAATGCTACTATCGTCATTAAAGACAATGAACCGGCTGACTGCGCGGTTGTTACTGAAATCCCATCTACGGAGTGTGAGGCGCTTGTCGCTCTTTATAATAGTACTGATGGTGCTAATTGGAAGAATAAGACGGAGTGGATTGCGACGAATACGCCTTGTAGTTGGCATGGCGTTTCATGTAGTGGAGGGCATGTATCGGGGCTCTCTCTGTATTCCAACCAACTCACCGGCTCAATCCCAAGTGAATTGGGCAATCTGAGCAATTTGCGGTATCTCTATCTGTATTCCAACAATCTCACCGGCTCAATCCCAACTGAATTGGGCAATCTGAGCAATTTGACGAATCTCGATCTGTCTAACAATCAACTCACTGGCTCAATCCCAAGCGAATTGGGTAATTTGAGCAATTTGCAGTCTCTCTATCTGTCTTCCAACCAACTCACCGGCGAAATCCCAAGTGAATTGGGCAATTTGAGCAATTTGACGTCTCTCGATCTGAATGACAACCAACTCACCGGCGAAATCCCAAGTGAATTGGGTAATTTGAGCAAATTAGCGATTTTCAATCTGTCTGACAACTCACTCTGCGGAGAAATCCCAGTGGAATTGAAAAACCTGTCCTTGCTATTCCTCGGATTATTAGGCGTATTAAAATTAGACAACAACCACCTAACCACATCTGACTCCTCACTTATCGCATGGCTTGATAGCCGCAGCCCGGGTTGGGATACCACACAAACATCTTGTTCTGGATTTTTTACCACACCTATCGTTAAAGTAGCTGAAAATGCCGGCTCCGTCACTCTCACGGTTCAGAGAAATGGCGATACAAGTGGAACACTGGAAATAGACTATGCCACGACAGATGTTAGTGCCAGGCAAGGACATGATTATATCGGAGCCACAGGCACCCTAAACTGGGCAGATGGTGATGTCACTGACAAATCTTTCACAATAACTGTCAACGATGATAGCAATTCTGAAATTAATGAAACTTTCACAATCACCCTAACCTCACCGGTTACTGGGGAGAATTTAGACAATGCTACTATCGTCATCGAAGACAATGAACCGGCAGATTGCGCGGCTGTTACTGAAATTCCATCTACGGAGTGTGAGGCGCTTGTCGCTCTTTATAATAGTACTGGTGGTGCTAATTGG
>LUTY01000567.1 GCA_001640045.1 Candidatus Thiomargarita nelsonii
ATAATAAAGGATAAACCAAGAGAAGATTCAATCCCATCAATTTGGAGAATTAACAGCGTAAACGCCACTTTTTGTGTGGGATCATTGGACACCTTTTGCAACACCTTCCTGATTTCAGTCACCCAGTTGATTAGCAAACTCACTTCACATCCTTCGATTTTTCGGCGTATATCATCAAAGCTATATTGCAAGAGTGGACTATCTTGACGCATAGGTAATACTTGCTTACGTTGCTTTGCTAGCCATTCACTCAGCACAACATTAGTTGGCGGATAATGGCCAATAATGTCTTGTATTTGTCTTCTCAGTAGATAGGCAAACACTGCCCGTTGTTTTTGTACCGGAAGTGCCTTCAAATTTTCAAAGGGTTTGAGTAGAGCTAACCAATCCGCTAATTGAGTCGCCGTCATCCAGATTTCTTCTTGGACTTTGGAAGCGTCAATGGGAATATAAAACTCAACCACGCCATGTTCGATGGCAGTTTTGCATTGCTGACCGAGTTTGGGGCAGCTAGGCTCTTGAAACCATTTTTTATAGATGACTGGCATATCACCTTCTGCCATATATTGGTCAATGATTTCCTGTAAGGACTTGCCACCGGCGAGTGCTTGTTCAAATTCGTTGATGCGAGCACTTGGCGAATACCGCTTAACCCTTTCTACAATTTGTGTGGTCAACTGCTTTTGATCGAGAGACAAAAAATAATCGTCTATGGCTTCACCCTGAATTTCAGGTGGTAAGGTTTTTTTTAGCATTTCATAGGCTTGTTTTTTATAAGTGCGATAGACTTGTTGATACAATCCTGGATTGCGTGCCTGACTTGAGTTATCCGGTGTTTGAATAAAAAAGACAAGGACTCGATCAGCCAGCCCTTTTAAACCCTTGGTAATCTCTGGAGGCCATTGTTGTTGCCTATCACCATGGTCTCCAATGACAAAAAGTAGTTTGGTACGCTTTGGACACGAAGCCATGTCAAATAGGGTTTGACGCAAGCCATCAAATAACTTTTCTGGGTAATCATCCTTATCATTGCTGATTTCTGTGACTTCATCAATCTTATTTTTGAACTCTGCCCAATTAGCCTGGCTGGCTTGTTCATCAGATGAACAAGGTCCGGCTGATAAAGGCAAGCCTTCGCAAACGCCCCCCTGACATTCCTTCAAGGTGCTGTCGGCATGATTTCATAATTACATTGATATCGCATTTACTTTGCCATACCCATTTGGGCAT
>LUTY01000568.1 GCA_001640045.1 Candidatus Thiomargarita nelsonii
AAATTTGTTGATTGGATAGGGTGGTGTATATTTTTCTACATTTCTAAGCTTTGGCGATTTCATAATATTTTGTTTGATCTTCAAATAATCTTAATTGACCATTGACCACTAAATCGGTTCCAGAACAATAAGTCATCTGTGTCCAACCACAAGCTTGAAATACTCTTTCAATAATAGCTTGTGCTACCGGTACTGGCAAGCTATTCCCAGCCTGTTTTCTGGTTTGAGTATAACTGCATACAATTTTAAAACTCTCTGGAAATCCTTGTAAGCGCAACATCTCGCGTGAGGTTAATCGGCGTTTGCCATTGACTAGAAGATAATTATAAGAAGCACCGGCACGAAGCGCACATGAAAATGGGTAAACGCTTATATGACCGGCTTTATTTTCATGCCAAATAGTTAGCTCTTTGGTTGGCAATTTTTGGTATTGACTTAACCTTTTTTTGCGAATATGCCCTGAAACATAATATTGTTTAGGTACCTCCTTCTCTAAAATCTCATTCAAAGATTTCATTTGGACTTTTTCTTCAGGCCAATTGAAAATTGATGGCTTCCTAAATCCAACAATAAAAACACGTTCTCGTTTTTGTGGCAAACCAAAATCGAGGGCATTTAAAACTTTATAGGTTGTATGGTATCCCAATT
Organism: Candidatus Thiomargarita nelsonii; assembly: GCA_001640045.1. GTDB lineage: Bacteria > Pseudomonadota > Gammaproteobacteria > Beggiatoales > Beggiatoaceae > Thiomargarita > Thiomargarita nelsonii_A. Next base: position 649 of record LUTY01000568.1, read on the forward strand.
CTTCAAGTGTCTCTATGATACGTTTTATTGTTTTACCTTTGTTGTGGGCTACTAACAATTTTACGTTCTCTAATACAAAAGTAGTCGGCTTTTTAGCTGCCAAAATTCTTGCTATATCAAAGAAAAGGGTACCACGAGTATCTTCAAAACCTTTACGCTTGCCGATAATGCTAAAAGGTTGACAAGGAAATCCAGCTAGAAGAAAGTCATGATTGGGTATGCTTTCGGCGACTATTTGGGTGATGTCACCTTTTGGTACTTCTCCAAAATTTTCTTGGTAAGCCCGTTGGCATTCTTTATCAATTTCACTCGAAAAGACACACTTAACTGGGACTTCTAATTTGTTACTGGCATTTTGTATGGCATATCGAAAACCACCTATGCCAGCGAATAAGTCAATAAAACGTATTGGATTTTTATTTTCCATATCATATAATAAATAAGTGCAGAATCATGAATTTTCAGGTATTTTGTTTGTCTGAATCAGAGGTTTTTTCGAGTTGGTTTCGGGAAATCCGCGGAGCGAAATTCCCGAAACCACTGGTAAATTTTATCTCGGCAACTCCGAATACCCCATCAAAT
>LUTY01000569.1 GCA_001640045.1 Candidatus Thiomargarita nelsonii
GAAAGAAAAAGTTTAAATTTTCAAAAATTTACATCACTAGACGATTTGATGACACGCCGCAAATTTCACTGGTTGGCGTATATGACGACACCAATATTCAGCTGATGTCATCTCATCTGTGACAAACCCACCGGTGAGATTAGAAATAATGCTTATTTTGGGTGTTGAATAAGTGATTTGTTGCGCAACTCGTTTAAACTTTGCCAACATTGGTTCCATCAATGGAGAATGAAAGGCGTGGGAAACTTGCAACTTTTTGGTTTTGATGCCTTGTGACTGCAAAGCCTCCACTATTGCTTGTACAGCACTACTCTCTCCAGAGAATACGATGCTTTTAGGCCCATTAATCGCTGCAATAGAAACTTTTTCACTATAAGGTTGAATAGCTGCGTTTACCGATGCTTCATCCGCTAACACGGATATCATTTCACCGTCACGAGGCAATGCTTGCATCAAACGGGCACGCTCGGCAATCAATTTTAAGCCATCTTCTAGACTAAAGATGCCTGCTATACAGGCTGCGACATATTCCCCAACACTATGCCCCATCACATAAGCTGGTTTAATACCCCAAGATTGCCATAATTTAGCAAGTGCATATTCTAAGGCAAAAAGGGCAGGTTGCGTGTAGGCTGTTTCATCCAATTTTGAATTTTGATTTTAATTTTGAATTGAAGATTTTGGATAAAGTACTTCAAGCAATGGCTGCTTCAGATAATCGCGTAGAATTTCATTACAATGGTCAATGATTTTCCGAAAAGTAGGCTGTGTGTCGTAAAGTTGCTCACCCATACCAACATATTGAGAACCTTGGCCAGTAAATAAAAACGCTATTTGATTGCTATTCAAATTATCTATAGTTTGGCTTTTATAGACACGCCCATTAGTGTTTTCACTCAGATTTTTAGATAATTTCTGCTTAATTTCTGCTTTTGATTTTCCTACAATGGCTAACCGATGTTCAAAATGACAGCGTCCAATATTGGCGGTGTAACAAATATTGGCGACCTCATCTGTTGTGTTTTGAGATAAATAATCAACATAGTGGCTAACTAATTCCGTCAAGGCATTTTCATTCTTAGCGGATAAGATCAATAGATGATCGGGTCTTTCTCTGGATGACTTTTGGTATGGAGCAAGTGAAGGTGATTCAGCAATAATCACATGGGCATTCCCCCTATCACAAATGTGGGATCCAAGTCGCCTTCGGCTAATAAACTGGCAATCA
>LUTY01000570.1 GCA_001640045.1 Candidatus Thiomargarita nelsonii
CCTCACCCATCGCAAGTACCTCTTCCAATAATTCCGTTTTTGGAGTCATTTTGCCATTAAAATAGTCAATCCATATCGACGACTCTGGTAAAATCATTGCTTCTCCTGTTTGTTATCATCATCGTCCCAGCCCCAATGCAACTCGCCTCGTAATTGGCGAATTTTTTGCTGAGCTTGCATCTGAACATAAAAAGTCAGTGCTTTTTCTACAACGGCCTTTTTATTTTTCAAGCCGCTAAATTCATGAGCTTTTTTAAAAATTTCATCGTCAATATTGACGTTAATACGCATGGTGGTGTTACCTCTGGTTTAGTCTGCCAAGCACTTCCACGCCATCTATCTAAAGTCAAGAAAATCCCTTCAAGTTTTTTGAATCCCGCGACGAGATTGTGCTTTCACACATTCCACCGCCCTTTCCAAGTTTTCCCGTTCTGTATAAAAATGCGGCGAAAATCGCACCCCGCCACCGCGTTGAGCACATATAACCCCTTGTTCCAATAAATGATGAAACAAGGCGCTGGTTTTAACCTGTTGATGACAAAAAGTGATAATGCCACTCCTTCTACTATGGTTTGTAGAAGAAAGTATTTTTATATCAGGTATTTGTTTTAATAAGCCTGTTAAGTAACGAGTATTCTCCAACACTTTCTCTTCTACCGTCTGCATACCCACATCCGCCAATAAAGACAGACTCGCACTCAGGGCATGTATGCTTAACATATTCGGGCTACCACACTCAAAACGGCGGGCATCACTTGCCACTGTCCAATTTTTGGCATCAAAATCATATAGATTTTCTACATTATGCCAGCCATATTGTTTTAACTCTAATTGCTCGCGTCGTTCTGCTTTACAGTAAAATACGGCTAAGCCTTCAGGTGCTAACATCCATTTATGTCCGTCTGCCATCACAAAATCGGCGTGGATAGTTTGCACATCAAACTGTAATGCCCCCAAACTTTGAATCGCATCAACGCAAAAGAGAATATTGTTATCTCGACAAAATGTACCAATTTTAGCTAAATCCATGCGAAAACCGCTCGCATATTGCACCGCACTGATGGCAATCAAGCGTGTATGCTTGTCCACTGACGCAAATAGCGAGGCTTCTGGATCGGTTGTCTTCGATATATCTGCCTTGCGTACTATAACACCTTGGTTTTGCAGAGATTCCCAAACAATGCGATTAGATGGAAATTCTTGATCGGTGATTATGATATTATCGCC
>LUTY01000582.1 GCA_001640045.1 Candidatus Thiomargarita nelsonii
GCCCCGGTTTCGTTTAAACACATTTCCAAGAGTATGGCAGTTGGATGTTTTTGCTTCGCTTTTTGGAAAGCTATTTTTGGATCAGGGTCAATAAAATAGTCACCACTGTCTGGTTCAATATGAATTGACCAACCATAATGATCTGCTATTAATTGAGGAGCCACTTGGTCAAAAATAACTCGGCAACGTTGACCAAAAGCATCATCTTCAGCCTTACGTCGCGCTATTTCTTCTTTAGAAAGTCGTGGTCTATCAGGGAAAAGTGGGCTACCTGGGGGTACTTTTCTTTTTGATTTGGGTTGGGTTTCCATAAAGTCGTTTCTCCGGTTTTTAAATACTAAAATGGTTTATCAAAATCTTTACGTAGTGAAAACGTTTCGTTTGGTATTGCAAACCCTGTCCAGCACAAAGTGCCACTCGTTTGAAAAATAAAAGCGCACGTATGCGGTGCCACTGTGTCAAACTCACGCCCGACAAAGTGTGCAGTCCCAAACGCCCAAATGGCAGAAGCAATGACAAAGCTTGAAGTTCAGGCACATCCGTCACCAAGGTATCAGCACCCACTTGGCTCATCAAAAAGCGCGTATGATCGATGTGGCGATTTTTCGGCAAAAAAGCCAAGCAAATACCCGATGCGAGACAAGCCCTTATGAGATAAACGAGAAATTCGGCATTATCAATGATTACCGCGAGTACCGGCTTTTGGGAAAATCGACCGTTGCAGCGGAGATAGTCTGCCAGTTTTGTGGCTCTTGCAGCAGCTTTGCGGTACGATACAGCCTCCGTCACACTATTTATTATATATATATAATATATAGAAAATAGGGGACAGACCACATTTTATTGTGTGCGCCGGATCATCGAGATGATGAAAAACCCCATTCGCCACGATCACATCAAATGACCTCTCCGCCTTGTAATCCATGATGTCGCTATGGTCAAACACAACATCCGACCCCATCCTGCGCCGCCGGCTGTCTGGCCAATTCTATGCTTTTCTCTGAAATATCAAAGGCGTAAAACTTGGCATCGGGAAAAGCCTTGGCAACATCCAATATTCGATGCCCACTGCCACAACCAACAATCATCAACGGAAAAGTTTTGCCCTTAAAGCCCTTGGACTGCATCTCGCGAGCCAAAAGCTTGGCACCATTGATGTTGCTATTATATTTTAAGTCCGCCAACGGGTAAGAAAAACAGTTATAAAATGGTTGAATTTTAAACAATTGAGACTAAAACTAATATCAAGTTCTAGTAATGTTGCTGACTTTGACATCAGGTAAACACTGCTTATCACTACTGCAAACCAAAACCTTATAAGTTAGCCAACTCAATTTTTGTTTAAATCTTTTAATTCTGATGGAAAGTTCAACTTTTTTTCTCTCAAACGGATTATCAGGTAAATCCTGTTCTAACCATAAAATCACCTTGATTTTTTGACGACAGATTAACTTTGCATAAGGCTGCCAAGTCTTAGGTTCACTTGAGGTATGAGAATTCCCAATGATACAGGCTATAGAATCTCGAACTTTTTGAGCCAATTCTATAGGTAACCATAAACTACCTTTGTCCAACTGACACTTACCATTCACTAATTGGCAACTCGGTAATTTTGCTTTAAAAAGTCTATCTCTATTTTCAACTCTATGTCCACGAAAGTCTTTTACTTCAATAACTAAATCACCTTCCTCAATGCGTGTCATTGATACTAGCCCTTATTCATTAATTAGAAAACAGTTCAACTTCACGATCATAATGAGCGGCAAATTCTTCTAAAATCGGATTATGTGCAATATCAGCCAAAGTTTGCCCTTCTTCAACAATCACACTTGATTGTTCATTATGCTTATATAATGAAAAAAATTTAAGTGCAATCGGATTTTCATCTGGATATTCAGCTAATAAAGAAAGTTCGTGACTCAGCAGATAATCATGAGTCGCAATAAAAATTTGCATTCCAGTAGCGGTTAGGGCTTGTAATACTTTTGCAACTTTCACAATCAATTTAGGATTAAGATTAGCTTCTGGTTCATCCCAAAATAAAATACTATTTGTCGTTAAAGAGCCATTGCGTAATAAATAAAATAAAGTGCCTAATTTACGATAGCCATCAGCCACTAAATTTACATCTAATTTATTGCCATTGAAATTAAAATAAAAATGTTCGGATTCTTTGACAACTACATCTTTTTCTTGGTTTTCAGAACCGGTTATGATTTGTTGTAAATTATTGATTATTGGTTCAACAGATTGATAATCAGCATGAGTTTTTCTTAAAACAGCAGCATTTAAAGCTAATGCTAAATCATAACAAATTCTATCGTAAGGAATCTCTCGTCTTTCATAAGTAGCAAAAAAATGATCATAAATTGAAAGCATTTCTATAGTTGGTAAATAAATTGGACTAACTTCTTCAGATTTACTAATACTAAGTTTAATTTCTGCTTTTATTCCCTCAAGACTGGTTTTATGAAAACTAATTCCCTTATATATAAGCTCTTGTGTTATATCTATATCTTTACAAAAAGCTATGTTTTCATTCTCATCATTATGATTTATAATCAAATTATTAATATTTTTAATATTAAAGATTTTATTCCAATCACTAGAAGTTGGAACTACCGCATACATCGCTTTCATGGCATGAGTTTTCCCGGTTCCATTTGCACCAATCAATACATTGATTCCATCACAAAAATTAAATTTTGCTTGTTCAAATGCGGTAAAGTTTGTTATGGATAAATCTTTAATTTTCATTTATAGAAATCCTAAGAGTTTTTCAGTTATCCTATTGTCGAAATGACAAAGCCTTTGTTATTGGAATCGACAACGCTGCTCGCTTTGGACTCCAATGATAAGGATCAGTCACTTCAGAAACCGCCCACCGCGTCGTGTTCTTTTAAAGAAATGTAATCCGTCAACACTCTTTGAAAAAAAGTGCAACCGTTTTTGGTCAATGCCACCCCTGATTGCCGCCCCCAAATCAGACCTGCCAGGTATCCAAAACCTGGCAGGTCATTATGATAAACCGGAAAAATTAACAACGCTGACAACAGGGATTTACACCTGTCAGGTTTGTCGCCATCCCTGTTGGCATTGGCCTCAATCTGGGTTTGCTCCTCAACGTCATGTTTAAGGCCGGCAATCCCTGTTGGCATTGAGCCAACCCCCCGGATTAACGAAGCTTTGCCATCTGAGCCACAATTGTTGTCGCAATGCTGACATATCTAAAGCTGAATCTTTAGCGACGTAGGCTACACCATATCGCAGTCCAATGTCAACTCTTTTTATATGGGAATTGGTGTGCGGAAATATTTTTATAATTTATTCAACAACATCAATTGCTTGGATGATATGGGCCACAGTGAGTCTTTGTGAGCCAAATGTAGTCCCAAAAAATCAACATGGGCGAGACTTGCAGCAGCCCAAATTGGGTGCCATGTTTAGTCCTCCAAAGCTTTTGCCGGGATTAAGGCTCCGCTTTTAGGGGTATGCGGGCTCAAGTCGCTGCCATTGGGTTTCGGATTCGATGACAAAGGGTGGTTAAAAATAACTATGCAACTCTGCTAACATTTCACTCCAATTAATTCGACAATTTCTGATACGTGAGTTAGGTAACGTAAAAATCAACCCGTCGCAGCCGTTACTCAGTGATACTTTTCGTGTCTGTTCAGTCCGC
>LUTY01000572.1 GCA_001640045.1 Candidatus Thiomargarita nelsonii
GCCATTGTTCAGCCGCCGCATCATTTCCGACAATAATATCTTTCCAATAATTTAACTGGAGCGTTTCTTCAACATTGCGACCAATGATTTGCGCGTAAGCTGGATTCACAAAAAGCAATTGACCATCAGATCGCCATAAACCTAAACCAAGTAGTGCTGTGTCCAGCAAATTTTGAGCATTTGATTCGTTATCGCGTATGTTTTTATACGACTGACACAGTTGATTAATAGAATTAACAATGCCTTGTAATTCATCAAGTTGTTCTGGACGAACTAAACTCAATTTCGTGTCTAAATCAAGCCGTTCTCCATAGTCGGCGATTTGCTTGAGATGGCGGAATATTAGGCTATGACAAATCCACCCTATTATAAGGGCAAATAATAAGATACTTATCGCATTGGTGATTAAGGGATTAAGATACAACTGCATAGTGGCAGTTAATAAGATAATCAAAACACTTAACAATATAATATAAAATGTCAATTTATAGGCGATTTGATTTTTTAACATATCAGTTGTCAGTTGTCAGTTATCAGAAATAGGATTTTTGAGGTCTTGAGAATACCAAAAAATCCTATTTCTTCAAGAAATAGGATTTTTAAGGGTCTTGGGAATACCAAAAAATCCTATTTCTTCAAGAATTTTTTACTGATAACTGATAACTCTGAGGCCGATGAACATTGTGATGAAGCGGCACAAAAAGCACTGGTAAAGAATTAAGTGAGGGAGAGTGGCAACTGCTGGGGGATTTGCGAGAGACATGTAGTTGCCCACCCAGAACATTTTTGGGCAGCAAAAAAAGGCCACCCAAAAATCCTATTTCTTTAAGAAATAGGATTTTTAAATGACCAGCGGGCAACCCCGCATATCTGAGTTATTTATTTAATAAAGGCAAGGGCATTTCCACACCATTAACGTTCAGCTTATTATCTTTAAGAGCAACAACGATCTTGTAGTTGCCATCACCCATATCAACCAGCCATTTGAGGCCCACAAACACTGAAATTTGTTGCTCACTAGCGGCTTCTGCTTGTTGTTTCAAAAAAGCCAAATCATCCTCACTGAGTTGCATATCGCCGAAATCTTTCAGCATGGTATAAAAGGTTATCTTTGCCAAGATTCGTTTGGTCCAATCTTTGCTGATGCTAAACGCCCCTTGTACCTGTAATGCCTTACTCAAGGAAGTCGCTTTCCCGTTGAGGGTGACGCTCGCATTGCTTTGCAC
>LUTY01000573.1 GCA_001640045.1 Candidatus Thiomargarita nelsonii
TGCGCCTGTTCCGTGTCAAAAACCTACAAATTCAGGAATCTGTCTTGACGGGTGAGTCGGTGGCAGTGGAAAAGGGAACTGAGCCAGTGAAACCACAGTAGTGTGTCCGCTGTCCTTCATTCCTGCGGAATTTAGGTCCAGCAATGAGAAATTAGGTCTCAATTTTTTTGTCTAAGGTCGGAGACTTTTTTTCTAAAATTTGTCCATTTCTACTTTTAACTTTCTCACAGTATTTAATAAGCACATTATTTCTTACTACTCTGAATAGTTTCTTTTGTACTACTTTCTGTTCCTCTCTTTGGACTATCAAAATTCGTTCTTCTTTGAACAATGGCTCAAAACTTAATCCGGTTTGGATGCCGTTACCTAACAAGGTGTCATCTTCTATGAGTAGTAAACGCATATTTCCACACCATTCAGTTTTTTTGGACTATTTAAGTTTAACTTAAGATTCAGCAGCTAATATGTCCACTCAGTAAGTTTTACAAGGTTTCACAAATTTTGAAAACTCCGGAAAACTTTTTGGTACCTAGCAAGATCAAAGACTTATCTAAATGTTCTTAATGTAAAATCAATGAGTTACAGAGTTTTCCGGAGGTTTCAATATGATTTATAAAACATTATCATCATCATGGAAACCGCTAAAATTCAGCGCGATTATCGCTACTGTTGTATGGATTGCTTGGTTTTATCTGGGCACCCCAACGCCCTTTGCCTATATTCAGAACCATTGGGAAATCTCGCTAACGATGGTTTTTGGCTCCCTGATCGCGGGGGCTACGAGCGAGGGCGGCGGCGCGGTAGCTTTTCCAGCGTTCACTAAACTATTGCTGATTTCTCCCGTAGATGCTAAAGTTTTTTCCCTTGCCATTCAGAGTGTTGGCATGACAGCAGCGGCCATCGTGATTATGTATATGAAAATCGGTGTGGAATGGCGTGTGATTCGCTGGGCGAGCTTAGGTGGGGTGCTAGGCATTGTACTAAGTTCAGTTGTGCTTGCGCCGATCTTGCCTCCCCCCGTCCTAAAAATGTCGTTTACAGCAATGGCAGCCAGTTTTGCTGTCACCCTCTTTGTGCTCAACTGTGGCAAACGGTATTGTCATACCAGCCTTCAAATTTTCGGAAGCTATGAAAGACTGTTGCTGTTAGTTGTCGGGTTTGTCGGTGGTATGATGAGTGGGTTAGTGGGCAATGGCATCGACATTATCACTTTTTCCGTCATGGTG
>LUTY01000574.1 GCA_001640045.1 Candidatus Thiomargarita nelsonii
TAATCCGGGATGCCACAATTCGCTCAAGGTATGTTCTAAAGCCGTATAAACATTTTCGGAGCGGCGCTCAGCGTGGAACTCATTAGTAAAATGGATAACGTAAGAAACCCCCATAGTCACCACCAGTGTAGGTAGCATGATTGTGACCATGTTGAATGCTAGTCCCAAAGCTGCAATCATGCCCACTGTGGGGAGTACAACGCCCAGAGTTATGGCAAGCAAAATCACTAAATCGCGCAAATTATAAAGAAAAATGTAGCCGCTCACGACTAATAGCAGTGAGATAAGTGCGTAAAAAACGAACATATCTCGTTTCGCGGCACGGTTTAATTCCGCGTTAATTAACGCAGTACCCGCCAAACCATAATCTGTCATTTGCGGAAATTTTCTCACAATATTTCGGATAGTATCTACAAGTTCAATGCGATAGGGACGCAACTCGCCGATCAAGTTGTCATTTTGAATTGCTATGATCGTGTGCTGCTCGTCTCCAAGTTTGTACAGGTTTTCGAGAAAAATAGGATTACTTTCAAGACGATCTTTGAGAATTTTTACCTGCGCTGGCTCAGGCACCGTGTCCGCTTCGGCAGGATAGATGGGCTTGTAATCAAGGATATCTTGCTCATCTATTTCGTTATCCTTTACATTACTCAGTGAAATGACTCGTTGTACATGGTCTATACCTTCAATGCGAAGGGTAATTTCTCCCAGCGCTTTGAGAAAAGAAGGATCGTAAATTGACTCTGTCTTTAGCCACAGGTAAGTCCATTCCAGTTCACCAAAAGTGTCGTTGAAGGCTCGAAAATATTGCAGTTCTGTATCGTCTTGCAGAAACCAGATATCCACTGAATTGTCGATATGAAAACGTGCAACATATAGTACTGCGAAAGTTGATATTGTCACTATCCACAGTAGAATGATCAGTCTTTGCCAGCGGAGCAAGGCATTAAGAAAAGTAGCTGCTGTTAATGATTTCAAAATGCTATCCTCAGATGTAATTAGTCAAATCCAACCGTTCTAGTTCGAACAGTAATTTTATTTTATGGGTGGGAGTACGTTCCAGAGACTTAGACAATAAATATATCTTGTTCTTGGAAAGTTGCGGTGTGATGCCAGCGATAGACTGGGCGTAATCAATCGCCTGTTCCAACAGATTTCGTAACACAGACGGCTCACTTGCCCCCGTGGCAATTTGGGTTTTCCAGAGGGGATCTTTGTGTATGCGC
>LUTY01000575.1 GCA_001640045.1 Candidatus Thiomargarita nelsonii
AACATACTGCTGTGATTGTAAAAACCGCTCATAAAGCGCTTTGCGATTGTCCGCATCTTCAACCATCTTTTTTTGGATATGCGCTAAACCCACTCGCTCTATCCAAGGTGCTGTTCGTTCAAGATAATGGGCTTCTTCACGATAGAGTTGGATAAAAGCACAACAATATTCTAACACTTCTTCTTCCGTTTCTACCTTACACAATAAATCCGTGACACGGACTTTTATGCCACCATTGCCGCCAACATGTAATTCCCAGCCGGAATCGACAGCGACTACGCCAAAATCCTTAATCGTCGCTTCAGCACAATTACGAGGACAACCAGAGACTGCCATTTTAAATTTATGCGGCGTCCATGAGCCCCAAGTTAATTTTTCCAATTTAATACCCATGCCGATGGCATCTTGGGTACCAAAACGACACCAATCGCTACCAACACAAGTTTTGACCGTGCGTAAAGCTTTACCATAAGCGTGTCCAGAGACTAAACCCACTTTGTTCAGTTCACCCCAAATAGCGGGTAAATCTTGTTTTTCTACCCCTAACAAATCAATCCGTTGTCCGCCCGTGAATTTAACAGTGGGTACCTCAAACTTTTCGGCCACATCAGCAATCGCCCGTAATTCTTGAGGCGTTGTAATACCACCCCAAATGCGTGGTACCACCGAATAACGCCCATCCTTTTGAATATTGGCATGAACCCGTTCATTAACAAAGCGAGATTGTGATTCATCTTTAAATTCACCAGGCCATGCACAAAGCAAATAGTAATTAAGCGCCGGGCGGCAAACATGGCAACCATCAGGATTTTTCCAATCCATAAAATCCATCACAGCGCGTGTACTGGTTAAATGTTGTTTTCTGATGACACGGTGTACATCATCATGACTATATTCCGTACATCCACATAAAGGTTTGGTTTTAGGAGAATCAGAATAATCGCTGCCCAAGGTAAAGGCGATCAATTGTTCTACCAGTGCCGTGCAAGAGCCGCAAGAACTGCTCGCCTTGGTATGAGCGCGGACATCATCCAAGGTAAACAGTTTTTTCTCGACAATGTCATTAACGATTGTGCCTTTACAAACACCATTACAACCACAAATTTCGGTTTCATCACTCATCATGGCAACGGCATTAGTTTCACCATGCCCACTGTTACCTAAATGCGCTTGCCCAAATAATAAACGATCACGTTGCCCACTAATATCCACGCTATCGCGCATGA
>LUTY01000576.1 GCA_001640045.1 Candidatus Thiomargarita nelsonii
TTAGGTTGTTCCATAACCCAAAAAGTCATCCAAAAAATACCCAATTAATTTTGGCAACTCATGAGACAAGCAAATCTGGTTGACTGAAAAGAATAAATTCGGTGAAACCGAATTATTTTCAGCCAGTGATTTTGAGGATATTCAAAATGATGCGCCTTTCCAAAACGGGTACATGGCTGGTAAGTTTGATGCTCAACCCCATATTAAATAAATTGAGTTCATTTATGGGGATGATTTTAATAGAACAGTCCACCCAAAACTTAGCTGGCAATTTGGGTTAAAAACATGACATCTAAGCAGAAATTTATTTTTGATCCAGACTTTTGTCATAATGAAAGAGAAGTTGAAAGCAAACTGATTATCAGTTATCTTTTACCCGCTCTGGGTTATCCTATCAACTCATGGCGACAAGAGATAAAATTTAACCGATTTCGGTTAGATTTTTTAGCAGAGCCCAGTCAAACTAAAAATGGTGTGGTTATAGAAGCCAAGCATCCAGATAAAAATTTAAACGATCATCTGGCGCAATTAAAAGGCTATATGATAGACTTACATTTGACTTATGGACTCTTAACCAATGGCAAAGAAATTAGGATTTATAAACAAACTGGAAATACTATCCATCTGGTTTTTCATTGCTTTGCTTATGGCATTGAAAATAAAATTGATGAGATTAGAGCATTGATAGGTAGAGAAACACTTGCCAATAGTTCAAACACTGATGTAAATATGAAAATTATTGCTGTTTATCACAACAAAGGCGGCGTAGGTAAAACGACAACCGTAGTCAATCTCGCCGCCACTTTTAGTAAGGCTGGAAAAAAAGTCTTGATTATTGATTTGGATAGTCAAGCTAATACGACTTTTGCAACCGGATTAGTCAATTTCGGAGATGAAGAAAAAGATAATTTGAAAGATAATTATATTTATCATCTGTTGAAGTCACGAAAATCTTTTTCTATCTCAGATGTGGCCAGAAGTTCTCGTTTTTGTAGCCACGCAATTGATGTGATACCTTCTCATATTCTTTTGATGAAAAAAGAGAAAGAACTCAATGAGTATAAATATGTTCAAGGTATTCTGATTAAAAAATTGGAGGTGGTTAAAGATAAATATGATATTGTTCTGATCGATACGCCCCCTTCATTAAATCTATACGCGGGGCTGGCGCTGATAACGGCAGATTATTTGCTCATTCCCTCTGATCTGAAACCTTTTGCCACTGA
>LUTY01000577.1 GCA_001640045.1 Candidatus Thiomargarita nelsonii
CAGGCGGGCAGATAGCTTTATAGAAATTTCACTTGACTGAAATTTTATTTTTTAGTATAGTCGGTGGCACATGTTACAAGATATTTTTGCGATAGTTCACATTTTAATCTGTGTAGGATTAGTTGGATTAATTTTAATCCAACATGGTAAAGGGGCAGATGCGGGTGCTGCTTTTGGTGGTGGCGCATCAGGAACCGTATTTGGTAGTCAAGGATCAACCTCGTTTCTCAGTCGTACCACGGCTGTTTTGGCAACCCTGTTTTTTGTCACATGCCTGACGTTGGCCTATTTTTCTATACAGCGCATAGAACCTAAAAGTGCGCTAGAATCGGCACAACCGACTTCAAGCACTGAACAGGAAGAGTCAGCCGTACCGACTCAAAACGGTAGCGAGTTGCCACAGGTGGATAAACCTGCGACTCCCACAGATAATGAAATTCCTTCAGTCCCGTCTGAAGTACCATAACAAGCCGATGTGGTGGAATTGGTAGACACGCTGTCTTGAGGGGGCAGTGGCACTAGCCGTGCCAGTTCGAGTCTGGCCATCGGCACTATTTATTTAGATAAAAGCTCTTCTTTAGCTAATCTTTTCTGACTTTTTGCGATTCTTTCGGATCGCAATTTTCAGTCAGTCAGCTACACTCAAATAACGGTTGTACCGTTACCATACCAACCCTGCTAACTACACCAATCTTTTGAAGTCAACAAATTGCATTCTCAGCAATTAACGCCTAGCCAAAAATCCCTTAGCTTTCCATGAAACTTATTGACTACACAAACAAAAACTCATTTTCCTCAAAAATGCGCCGTAAACGTATGCGTTATTTTATTGAGCTTGTTCGCTATGTCATTCAGAATGAAGTTAGAACGACAATTAGCATTCTGGATATTGGCGGCTCAGAGACCTATTGGAATAATTTTCCTTTTAGTGAGTTTAATGATATTAATTTTCGGATTACTCTGATTAATCTCAATTATCTTGACCATGATTTAGGGATGAAGAGATTAGATGGCAATGTATCTATTGAAAAATTAATTGGTAATGCTTGTCATCTTGAGGATTTCAAAGATAAGGAGTGGGATATTGTTCACTCAAATTCGGTTATTGAACATGTGGGAGGTTGGGAGCAGATCACAACGATGGCTAGCGAATTACAGCGTGTTGGACAGTATTATTTTGTACAGACACCAAATTACTGGTTTTTCATTGAACCTCATTTTTTTT
>LUTY01000578.1 GCA_001640045.1 Candidatus Thiomargarita nelsonii
GGCTTGAGTTACAAAAATGCTAGTAAAAAACCGGCATGGTTTGAAAATTTTGTCCAATCTCGCAGTGAGGTGTTACCGGTAACGACAGGTATTGCTAAACAGTGTGGTACGTTGCGAGGACAGCTTCGTCAAAAAGGGATTACTCGCTCACAAGCCGATTTATTGATTGCAGCAACTGCCCTACTGCACAACCTTGAGTGACACGTAATACTCGGGATGAAAGAAGAATGTGGTATTCAATTATTTAATCCTTTTGAGAGTTCTAAGAAAACAAATAATATAGACTAGAGCGGAAATCCCCATACCACTATAGCTGTCGTGAAAAATCCTATTTTTTCAAAAAGCTTGTCCCGAAGAACTGAGGGATAGGATTTTTTTGATACCGATTACGCTTTTGCTGTGCATCCAAGCAGGCATTCCTTTGAGAGCATAGGAACGAGAAAAAAGTGCAAGGTACGCCTTGCACTCTCTTGAGTGTACCTTGCACGGGGTTTACACTCGCTGCGTCGGCGCGTTCCCACCAGATAACATCTCTTGTGCTGCCATTGCCAGAAAACCACTACGAGTCATGTGATGATGATTAGCATACGCATCAATACGTAAAACCAAACTAGAAGGTAAAGAAATATTAAATTGCACTGGTTTTAGATTCAATTTGGAAATATTGATATCTAGCATCATCCAAACCCCTCCGTTATATTCTCTATTTTTCGTCAGTTCATCTAAAGAACTTGGTTTTGGTAGCTCCATATCTTCACCTTCGCAATAAAGCTCTATAGATTCCTGAACCATAGCGGGCAATTCATCCCAGTTATCGGCGGCTGAAAAACAACCGGGAAAATCAGGGATAGTCACGCCATGAGCATGTTCGGCATCACCTTGATGAACATAAATCGGATAAAGCATTTTTTAATCACCCCCATTTCCAACCGGCTTGACGATAGATATTACGCAAAGTGCCCACAGCAATATCTTTACGTGGATGTGGCACGACAACATGACCAGACTTGTTTTCTCGTTCCCACGCAGAGCGTGGGAACGAGAAAAATCCTATTTTTTCAAAAAATAGGATTTTTTTGATACCGATTACGTTTTTGCAGGACGCGGAGCGTCCAAGCCTGCATTCCCACGCTTGCTCATCATGGCACTCATCATTGGCATGGGCGGTGCCTTTATTTCCTTAGCGATGTCTAAGTCAATGGCCAAAATGACAACAAGAGCGCAA
>LUTY01000579.1 GCA_001640045.1 Candidatus Thiomargarita nelsonii
TCTCCTATTTATATGATATTTTAGATCGAAAGCTAGGTATGTATTTCAATAGTTGGATCACTTGGCATTACACGCAAGGGATGGGTAGGAAAAAGCGAGGCTTTTAAAATGGGGCGGCCTGCCGAAAATAAGGGTATTTATCAGGGCATTGAGTTAGGTAATGGCGATTATGCTTTGGTGGCGGTGCTGGATGTTAAAGATGGAGAAGCCACTCCACCAGCGAGTGAAAGTGCTGATGAGCCAGGCGAAGATAGTAAGCAGCAGCAGGCAGTTGGTGAAAGTGAATTTAATCAATTGGTGTCAGGGCTAAAAGCTGGGGCTGAGATTAAAGACTATTCGGCTCAATTATCAGGGAGCTAATCTCAACGTTTTTTTCATTTTTATTAAAATTATTAGGTTAATTATTAATTAATCTAATAGACTTGTCCCTAAATAATACTTACTACCTATCAGTTTGGTTTAGTACAACTTCTTTTTGAAAACAACGGATTAAGTCCTTGGCTATTGATGAGCTAATCCGTTGTACTATTTAGGGACAAGTCTAATAATTTTATAGTTATACCAATCAATTTGATTATTTCTAGGAGTTACCTATGGCTTTTAGTGATTTTAAATCGATTGCACAAACTCAAGAAGAATACAATATAAAGTATTGTGAAGAGGAGTTTATTGAACCTATTGATTTAAAACCTTCCGATTTTTTCATTAAGGAATTTGAGTTTAGTGAAAAAAATATGGATCTATTTACATCCGAATATTCCAGATGTGAAAATGTTATTTATCCAATTTTAAGAGAAGTTTATAAAACTTTTGTTGATAAATATAGTCTTTGGAGCCACAAATCTATCAAGTATGATGCCAAACTAACCGGCACCCCTGATTACATATTCTCAACCAAATCAGAGTTAGGCAAAACCGTCCTTGGTTTACCAATAGTCCTAATTGTTGAAGCAAAACAAAATGACTTTAATGAAGGTTGGGGACAATGTCTTGCTGAATTAGTCGCCTCGCAAAAACTCAGTCAAAATGAAGAATCGAAGGTTTATGGAATCGTAACAGATGGAGAAGTTTGGCAATTTGGAAAATTAGTATCCAATGTATTTACCAAGAGTAAATCAAGAATAACTATTACTGATTTGGATAAAATCTTTGGGGCAATTGGTTTTTTATTGTCACAAACGGGATAGATGGCTGGTAAAATCTCAATGCCATTTGGCATCAACAC
>LUTY01000580.1 GCA_001640045.1 Candidatus Thiomargarita nelsonii
GCGGGGGAATGAAGATATTTTCAAACAACCCTTGTTGGGCTAGCTTACTGTTGGCTTGACAGTTCAAGGCTACCCCACCCGACAAACATATGTTTTTGGTACGGGGTTCAATTTGATGGTATAAAAATTCAGCCAAGTCCAAGATAACTTCTTCGGTAATTCTTTGCAGTCCGGCGGCAACATTGGCATGGGCTAAGATAACCGGTTCGGATGCCGTCCGTTGTTGTAGTCCAAATAGATTTTCCAACGGGCTAAAATCATCAGACCGAATCTGTAATACCTTGTTATCAATCCGAAATTCACCTTGACCGAGTTCGATAAATTCTCGAAAAGCCGGATAAAATCGCTCACTATCCCCGTAAGCTCCCAAGCCCATAATCTTACCCGCATCATATTTGGTAAAGCCCAAATAGCGGGCGATTTTCTCCCACAAAAACCCCAATGAGTTGGGATAGGTAAACCGTTTAATCGATCTGATTTTTCCATTTAGAGCATAGCTCAAAGAAATCGTCTCAAATTCAGCAATACCATCAATCACCATCACGGCAGATTCGTGGTATGGTGAAATGGCAACCGCGCTAACCGCATGACAAAGATGATGATCCAACCATTTAAAGCTCAGGTTAGGATGATTAAGGTAATCACGAATTTGCTCCGATGTGGTCACTATTTTTTGTTGAACGAGTTGTTCGCCGCTCTCAGTACCATAGCCGGTTCCGGTTAAAGGATAATCATCAATTCCTAGATTTTGGAGACGTTTTTGAGGCACAAAGGAAAAGCCAATTTTATCAATTGCTTGGCCATCAATCCCAGCAACTTGTAGACAATAATCAATAGATTGTAAGGGCAAAATATCGGTGTTGTCAGGGCAAGAAATTTTGGCATGTTTAATACGATTAAAGCGCTCTTCTTCAGCATAGGCGATAATTTTGCCATCGCCCACCAAACAAACTGAACTTTCATGATAAACACTGTTCAGACCAAGAATATATTTCATCATTGCTTTTCCTTATCTATTAGTAATAATTTTTCATCACTCTTTCCCTCGCTCAATAACAGTCTCATCGCCACGCCCAAACCACTAAAAAAGCCTACTTGAAACAGAATCTCAGCGGCTATCATCCCAAAACCCGCCACAAATACCCCGCCAATGCAGATAACGCCCGGCACAATGGTCGTCAAAAATCCAGTACGAAGGGTATGATCAAATTGGTGGGCTAATTC
>LUTY01000581.1 GCA_001640045.1 Candidatus Thiomargarita nelsonii
CCATTGCTGGCACACATGGCAAAACCACGACAACCAGTTTGATTGCCAGTTTATTAGCCGAAGGCGACTTGGATCCCACATTTGTGATAGGGGGACGTTTAAATAGTGCCGGGACACATGCCAGTTTAGGCGCGGGAAAATATTTAGTTGCTGAAGCCGATGAAAGTGATGCCTCTTTTTTATATTTAAAGCCAGTGATGGCAGTCGTCACCAATATCGACGCTGACCATATACGCACTTATAATAATGATTTCAATCAGTTAAGAGAAACTTTTCTCGTTTTTTTGCAACAACTACCGTTTTATGGTTTAGCGGTTTTGTGTATTGATGACCCGGAAATAGAGGGCGTGTTGCCACAATTGACTAAACCGATGATAACTTATGGCTTATCAGAAAAAGCCGATATTCGCGCCACTGATATCCAGGCTCGCTTGGGACAAACGCGCTTTAAAGTTTTACAGGATCAGAGTCCTTGGTTAAATGTGGTATTGAATTTGCCCGGCAAACATAATGTGCGTAATGCCTTAGCCGCGATAGCTATCGCGCATGAAGTGGGCGTTTCTGATGCGGCAATCACTCGCGCTTTATCAGCCTTTAGTGGTATAGGGCGGCGCTTTCAAATGCAAAATATCTTGACAAAAGTAGGAGAAATTTTGCACATTGATGATTATGGACACCATCCGTCTGAAATAGCCGTTATGCTACAAGCGATAAGTGATGGCTGGCCACAACGACGTCTCGTGGTTGCTTTTCAACCACATCGCTATACACGCACTTATGATTTATTTGATAAATTTGTGCAAATCTTATCGGGTGTTGAGATATTGTTATTAGTTGACATTTATGCGGCAGGAGAGACACCGATTGTGGGAGCGACGGGGGAAGCTTTATGCGAGGCGATTTCTGAGAAAGGACAAATTAAACCCGTGTTTGTGGCAGAGCCTGAGCAATTGCCTTCTGTCTTGTCACCTTTATTACGAGAACAAGATATTTTATTGACTTTAGGGGCAGGCAATATTGGTGCTGTTGCTGCTATGTTATCAGAGTCTTTAGCTGTAGGAAAAGAAGATGACTCAGTTTCCAACCAATACTGAAAATAATTTTAATTTCAAACCATTACGTGGAAAATTAACTGAAAATGAGCCCATGTCTGAGCATACCTCATGGCGTGTAGGCGGACCCGCTGACTGGTTTTATGCGCCAGCAGATATGGCAGATTTAGCA
>LUTY01000592.1 GCA_001640045.1 Candidatus Thiomargarita nelsonii
CGGCTCAAGCTGCGCCACGGAGTCAGTTGTTGGGGTTTATTGCGCGGGTTACTTTGTATATGGAGTCTGTTTATGGTGTGGGTTTAACGGGGGGTGAAATAGAGCGCTTGAAACAGGAATCTTTGGCTTATCCACCAACGGAGTGGGAAATTTTAAGGGATCGGCGAATTGCGGAAATTCAGGGTAATAGTAATCCGTTTGTTGGGGGGTAGAGGGTTATAAGTTGTCAGGTAATATGATAATTTATGTTTGTAGTGAGTACTAAAAGCGTTGATGTGTGCGTTTATGCGCCACGAAATGCGTGTTTTTTTTGGGCATTGTTATAACGCATTAATTTTACTCTGATCCCAATTATTTTTAATTGTTTTCTTTAATGCTTTTTATAAAAAAAAATGATTTGCAATTATTATTTCAAACCGATTAATATGTCCGTGCTTGATTCGGTACTTCATGCAAAGATATAGCGCGTTGAAGGTGGGCAGTTAGGTGATGTATGGTTAAAATTGGATTATTTGAGCCCTAGTAGTGTGGTGCTGCTACGACGGCATGAAATATATCTGAGACCGGCTTCCTGTGTATTATCATGTGTTTTCACTTGATGTATCGAATTACGATAAGTCTCAAGCACCCCTTATAAGTAGCATATTTCTCCACGAGTTCGTATTGTGTATATTGCTGCCGTCCAGCGTTAACAGCTTTGAGCCACGATTCCAGGGCTGCTGCCCAACAAAACCAGGAATTACGCTGTAGAACAACAGGAGATGGTGTCAGGTACGTTTTCGTTGACATTTAGTGCTCCTCTCTTCCTACGATTGACGCCAGGTGCTAACGATTAAGCTCAGCGGCGCGAGGTACGAGCGTCCGCTGGAGCGCATTGTTAGGCCATTTGTGCATTTAATGGATTAATCTTAAAAGGCATTTCTTGACCAAGCCGCTCTAAATCGTATAATTTAACCGTCGTACCCGGTTTAGCTTGTAAAATGCCATTGAAGAGGGTTTCTAAACTCACTTGGTGATGAAAACGAACTAAGCTATATTTTTGGGTAATCAACTTTTCCCGTGCTTTTTCTTGTGTGGCAATAGACTTTGGGATGCCTAAAATGGTTTTTGCAGGCGACCACGACGACCACAATGACCATCTCGACTACAACGACTACTGTAATTGGGAGCACACCGACGATGGTGCCTACATGCATTGCGACAATACCTATCATTTCGATCACAATGATCACACCGATCACAATGATACACCCACTCTGGTAGAACTGATCTACTTCAGGGCCATAGCTGCCGTAAATAGTGTGATATTAGAGTGGAAAACCGCCATGGAAATCGACAATGCCGGATTCCACATCTGGCGGAGTGAGGAAAAAGATGGTGAATATGTCAGAATCACTAACAGTCTGCTCATGGCTAAGGGAGATGATTCCACATACACCTTTATTGATAAAGATGTCAGAGACGGGGTCGCCTATTATTACAAGCTGGAAGACATTGACATCTTTGATGTAAGCACCTTCCGATATCCGGTTTTGAGCAGCCCCGATAAAGTACTTATCATCAGGCCGGTGCAGAATGCGGTCTTTACTCCCGACACGCCTCCAATATTTGAATGGAGAAAGGGTCGTTATAGCGAGTTCAAATTCCAGTACTCAGACGATAACGGACGGACTATCCATGAGATACCGACTAATGGTTGGATGGAAGATACTTCCTTTACACCACCGGCGGCGGCATGGGAAGAATTTGCCAGTATGAGAAAAGAGCAGATGGTTCTATGGTATGTTGTGGGAAGAAATGAACAAGCTCAAGCCTTTAGCGAAGTACGGAGTTTGACCATTGAGTAAAGGGTAGGTGCTTGGGTAGTCTTGCAATGTGGGTGATGATAAATCAAAGTGTTTGAACTGTGATTCTAATGATTTTAATGATTTTTGTGAGGTTCTTGAATTTTCACATCAATTACAGTTCAAACAACTTTTTTTTTTGACTTGATATTTCCATTGTTGTTGGAGTCCAAAGCGGCAGCGTAAGGACGAGCCCACAGCTTGCCCTACGCTGCCGCTTTGGACTCCAACCACCAGCAGAATGTCAAGATCAAAAAACGTCGATCTAAGAGTTATAGCTAGTACAAGAGAGCGGAAATATCCAAACCACAGTACAACGGATGATCTCGCTCCGCTCGTTACTTCGTTTGGCGGAATAAACGGATTTAATTAATTGAATCAATCCGTTTATTCCGTTAATCCGTTGTACTAGACTTGTAGTGGTACGGAAATTTTCGCGCTCCTGCGAATAATGAATTATTTCAGCGTTTGTTTCAGGACAATGAGACTGAGCTAGGCTCTCTGACTACTCTGGCTAAAATCGCTGCTGTTAGCAATTATGGTATTTCCAGAGATAATCTGGAGATGCTTAATCGCGCTATCTAGCCTAGCCATGCTCCAAGCCAACGCCAGCAATATTGATCCCAGCGACAAATACGCTTGGAGCGAAAATGCCGGCTGGTTAAATTTTCGAGATGAAAATGGTGGTGCCACCGTCTTCGATGACCACCTATAGATGTTCGCATTTGAAAAAGTACTTTTGATCAAATCGTATGTTATAATAAAAGCTTTGCCGAAAATCGTACATAAGTACCTATTCCAGCATAGAAGGTTTACCTCGTTAAAAATGTCAAAGGGCAAAACCAAATAAATGGGTATATTGCTGTCCCTTGTACAAACAAAACGAACCAAATACACGCTATTTTAGAAAACCAACCAAACTTGTTATTCTAACATAGAAAATCATTAAAAGTACCTTTTCATCTGCGAACATCTATAGAGGGAACAATACTCATTGAACAGCAAGAAAATGGACTTGATATTGAAGACTTTTTAAAATAATTATTCGCGATTTGTTGCATGATGGCTCATTTAAAAATGAACCTCGCACTGCCTCTAAGGATTCTAGGAATTGTTATCTAATCAAACACATTTGCAATAGGTAAACGAATATCCATCACCTTATCAACAACCTCGGTGTCATGTTGTATGTCAAAGCTTTTATATTGATTCGTTTCTGAGTAAACAGCAATATATTTATTTGTAGGAATAACCAGCCAACATGAACTAACTCCTAGCTCAAAGTAAGCGTTTATTTTCCTAATTAGGTAACCAACCGCTTGTCTTGGTGAAAGGATTTCGATTGCTAAGTCAGGCATTTGGGATACTTTTATGAGATCGTCTTTTTCATTTGGTATGCTGGGCGGAGTTGTGTAAGCACAAATGTCTGGCTTGAGTTCATCCTTAACATTGAGTTCATACTTACTCAGATCATGTTGGCTGATGTCTAAGCTTAATTTAGTTATGACGCTTAACCCTTTATTGCATTTGAACTTAAGCAGGCCGCCTAGATTGATCTGCGTTTTACCGTGATTTAATGATCCCATCTCATCTTCCCCATCAATTGCGTTATTTTCATTTTCATAGCTATCTGTCATATCGTCACTCCTTTTTTGCTTGCCACGCCCCGTTAAGAGACGCGGCTAATCGAAAAAAACACTCAAAACAAACACAGGCAAACCGTTAACAAATCAGAACACGGGAACGATCAACCCATTATCCCCTTTTCCGTAACATCTTTTTGGTATCCGGTCCCATCGATGGTGTCAGGTACGTTTTCG
>LUTY01000583.1 GCA_001640045.1 Candidatus Thiomargarita nelsonii
CCAGGTTTTGGATACCTGGCAGGTCTGATTTGGGGGCTTAACTTAATGGCATTGACTGTCTAAGTGGGAAACATGACAAATCCAGAGTCGCTAGGCTCAAACAGCTATCAAACTCTGATTGGAATGATGTCATTCAACAATCAGACAGACATAATGTCACGCCGTAGCGATCCAGCGTTTAAAGACACAGCACCTCAATATAAATGTTCCCGCGAGTATAATGCAGACCTTACAAACAACATATCTCAATGTTGCTGGGATGAACACCCGTCTGTACTCTTCGCTTGCGAAGGTACTCAAAGTCTTACAGAATGAAGATATTCCGGTTATCTTGCTGAAGGGGGCACAGATGGCGAAAGTTGTCTACGGGAACGGTATATTTAGATGTGCATTGTTCGATTGCAGATGAGGCCAGTTCATTCAATATAGACATAGACGGACTGTGGAAAAGAGCGCGACCGACTACGATTGCGGGTATTCAAGTGTTGGTCTTATCCCCCGAAGACTTGTTATTGCACCTGTGTTTGCACATGGTCTACCACCATCTGTTTGAGCGCGGACTAATATCTCTCTGTGACATTTGGGAAACTCTCCCACACTACCAAGACCAAATCGAATGGGAGCAAGTACGACATCGTGCCCACCAGTGGGGGACGAGCAAATCTGTCTATCTCACGCTTTATTTAGCTAAATCATTTTTTGGTGCTACTGTGCCGCAGGAAGTATTGGATACACTCAAGCCTGAGAAATTCGACCCGCAAGTAGTCACTTGGGCCAAGGAGCAAATTTTGGGTGAGTTTGATAAGAGTGTTGTTTATCCTATAGAACTCTTACAATTTTGGAAGTCCAAATCGTCTCTGGAGAAACTAAACATCCTACTAAAAAGGGTTTTTCCGTCTCCGAAAGAGATGGCGAAAATGTACCACGTTCCCCCTGATTCTCCACGACTCTATCTTTACTATCCAGTGCGCCTAAAGGAGGTGCTTCTTCGGCATGGCCGCAAAGCCTTGCGGCTGTTGCGCCGAGATAAAGAGAGGGTCAATCTGGTTGAGCGACAAGTTGGCCTAAGAGACTGGTTGTCACGTTGATACCCACAGCCAAAACGAGATAAAAAAATGTCTTCAAACAATACCACCAACTAAAAATAATGAAGCAACCACATGAAAATAAAATCCAAAGGAACATCCAAATCTTTAGGCGTGAGCAGCGTATTAGAAGGTCCAC
>LUTY01000584.1 GCA_001640045.1 Candidatus Thiomargarita nelsonii
TGATCTGGGGATAAAATTCTCTCTGTATCAAAATAGCTATCTAAGCCGATAGCGAGTGCCGCAATGGGAAACAGTACCGCTGCGAGGTTTTCTACGGGTTGACGTAGCAAACTCAATAATAATAATACCCCAATCATCCAAGCCATTAGGGATGTTGCATTGAAAAAGCCCAAATTTAAGCCCGATGATGTTACCATATTTTGATACAACAGCAGCGCATGTAGGCTGACTGCTAGTCCACCTAATAATAATAAAATGTGTTTAGATGATACGGCTATTCGTGAGATAGCCGCAGCAATGTATAAAATAATCGCAGAAATACTCAGAAATATATTCACAACCAAATTTTTATAACAGTTAAGTGGTTTAAAGTCTTGGACGTCCAAGAAAATAAAAACACAATGAAACCATCCAAAACGTCGGAAAATAAATCAAACAGCCTAGCTGAAGCTTTGGCTTTAGATGAAAAAGCCCATCCTCAATAATGGGCTTTTTTGATCATGGGTGTTACCTTACCATAAACTATGACTTTTAGAGACTTATTTAAAGTTTTTTAGTAGCATGACAGAACCGATTAAGTCTTTTGTTTTGTTATAGTGAACTTTATCAGCGGTAATAAAGGTGCTGTTATTTAACAGGGCTAAGGCGTGAAATGTGGCATCAAAGGAAGAAATATAACCTTGTCCTTTGGTATCGGTACTGGCTATTTCGGCGCCTTTGTTTAAAATTTGGAGAGACAAAGGGATAATTTGTATGACTTGCGTCTCCGTCAATTTTTGGAAAACATCTAGGTATTGTTGGATGTTCTCTAATGGAATTTGTTTTTTAGTAAAAACGCTATTGAGTTCATGCCAGGTTAGATCTGGGGCTACTAAAAAAATTTCTTTTTGACTCGCTTTTTTGTAGAGGCGTTTGGCAATGTCTGTATGTTCTTCATTGATGAAGATTTTGGCGGTTACGGAGGTGTCTACAACATATTCTTCTGGCATAGGTTTATTCTTGATCACGTATTTCTCGTAATAGTTCTGTTGTGTTTTTTTCGCCTGGTAAGGTTTGGCTCATCGGAATTTGATCCAATAAGGCGTAGGCTTTTTGCGCTGGTGTGAGTTTTGATTTTTTCTTTAGGTTTGCTGTCACAGTAGCCGTGTTTGGTGTCAAAGCCCCTGCTGAAAATACTAACAGCAGTATTAATAATACTGCTAACAGCTTGCGTCTCAAACCCA
>LUTY01000585.1 GCA_001640045.1 Candidatus Thiomargarita nelsonii
GACATTGGCTCATGCCCTAGAAGAAAGACTTTATCAAATGGGCTATCATACTTTTGTACTTGATGGTGATAATGTACGTCACAACTTATGTGAAGATTTAGGCTTTTCTAATGAGGATAGGATAGAAAACATCCGCCGTATCAGTGAAGTCGCTAAACTTTTCATTGAGGCAGGCGTTATCATTATGACAGCGTTTATTTCTCCGTTTCGGGCTGATCGTGAGAAAGCCAGACAGTTGGTTGGTGAGGATTTTGTCGAAATTTACTGCCATTGTTCCTTGAATGTGTGCGAACAACGTGATGTTAAGGGATTGTACAAGCGTGCTAGAAAGGGCGAAATTAAAGAATTTACTGGTATTTCTTCACCTTATGAAGAACCGGAAAATCCAGAATTGGTTATCGAGACTGGGCACCAAAGTTTAGACGAGTGCGTTGATCAAATATTAGACTATTTGAGACAATGCAACATCATAAATATTTAGGAGTCCAAAATTTATTTTGGACTCGCCCAAAATAAATTTTGGACTCCAAAAAAGATAAAATGGCTACAATTTTAGGCATTGGCATTGCCACCCTAGACATTATTAACACCGTAGACGGCTACCCTGATGAAGACGCTGAGGTGCGTGCTATCAATCAGCGCGTTTGTCGGGGCGGCAATGCGACTAATACCTTAGTTGTGTTAAGTCAATTAGGCCATCATTGTACTTGGGGTGGTGTCTGTGTGGATGAGCCTGATGGACAAAAAATTTTAGAAGATTTGGCATACAATGCCATTGATACCCGTCCTTGTCGAATAGAATCTCAAGGCAAAGTGCCCACATCTTATATTACACTCAACCAACGCAATGGCTCTCGCACTATTGTTCACTACCGCGATTTACCAGAATTCAATTTTGTAGATTTTCAAATGATCGATCTTTTAGCCTTTGGTTGGTTGCACTTTGAGGGGCGCAATGTTGTAGAAACCGCCCGCATGTTGGAGCGAGTGAGGCAAGTTTGCCCCCTTATCCCCGTTTCCTTAGAGGTAGAAAAACCGCGTTCTCATATTGAACAATTGTTTAGCAAGGTTGATGTGCTATTATTTTCAAAAGTATTTGCTCAAGGCAATGAGCCTGCATTATTTTTACATAAAATGCAGCGACAGGCACCACAGTCTCGCCTCATTTGTGCTTGGGGTGAAGACGGTGCTTATGGCTTGGAAACCGATGGCACTTTATGGC
>LUTY01000586.1 GCA_001640045.1 Candidatus Thiomargarita nelsonii
GTGGAATATCAATATAAAGAAAGCCATGACAGTGGCTATGATCGGCATCCTGATCGTAACTTTAATGGGGAAAATCAACCGGTTGTCAAAGTGAGCCGATCACAGGCTCATGCTTATTCTCAATGGCTCTCGCAGCAAACCGGAGAAACTTTCCGCTTAGCCACCGAAGCCGAATGGGAATACGCAGCCCGTGCTGGGCAAACAACGGCGTATTATTGGGGAAATAATCCAAACGATGCCTGTGATTATGCCAATATTGCGGATAGAAAGCTTGCCCAAACGCAGGGCATCAAAGACGTGCAAAACTGTGATGACAAATATGCCGTCACTGCGCCGGTAGCCCAATTTAAACCCAATGGCTTTGGATTATATGATATGCTTGGCAATGTCGCAGAATGGACTTGTTCTGTCATACCTAGCGATGGTAGCTATACGGGTGCCAATACTTGCAACTTGACGGGTTTTATGTCGAACCTCCGAGGTGGCAGTTGGGGACAATCTGGCGAGGGGATTCGTCTGGCTAAACGGCTTTGGTTTCTGAGTAATCCGCAGCAAGTTGGGTTTCGGTTAGTTAGAGTGGCGACTAAATGAGCTTTTTGGCAGACGGTGTCCGATGATACCGTAGCGCAAACGGTACGCGAAATTTTACAAAACGTGCGTCGAAATGGCGATGCTGCCCTGCTTGAATATTCTCGCCAATTTGATCGCAGAAAGGTAGAAGATATACAAGAACTTATCGTTTCTAAGGTTCGCTTGCAACAAGCTTTGAGCGATTTGGATAAAACTCAACGCCAAGCCTTGGAAGTCGCAGCTGAGCGTATTCGCGCTTATCATCAACATCAAAAGCAAGATTCTTGGCAATATACTGAAGCTGATGGTACTCTGTTGGGGCAGCAAGTGATGCCGCTTGATAAAGTCGGATTATATGTGCCCGGTGGCAAGGCGGCTTATCCTTCTTCGGTGCTGATGAATGCTTTGCCGGCTAAAGTGGCGGGAGTCGGTGAAATCGTCATGGTGGTACCCGCGCCCGATGATGTTCTCAATGATATCGTTTTAGCGGCTGCCGCCATTGCCGGGGTTGATAAGGTTTTGACTCTCGGAGGGGCGCAGGCGATTGCCGCGCTGGCTTATGGTACTGCGACAGTGCCCAGAGTGGATAAAATTGTGGGTCCTGGTAATATTTATGTGGCTACGGCTAAAAGTATGGTATTTGGTGCTGTTG
>LUTY01000587.1 GCA_001640045.1 Candidatus Thiomargarita nelsonii
ATGGACGTTCAGGCGGACGGGGTGCAAAAGTACCTTTCGCCACACAATTGATAAAAAAAGGCGCATCCTCTAAAACCTCTAACATTTGTTCCGCACGCGGGGCATATTGAAAATCAAGTCTTTTTCCGCCACTAATGTACTATCCGAGAGCAAAGGAAATAAAGCTTGGCTCAATGGCTCAGGGTGCTCTTCTCCGGCGACGACTTTAATAAATGCTTGAGAAAATTGTCTTTTTTGAATAGGCGTTAAATTGGGATCATCCTCGATTGTGTCAGCGATACGGCATAACAAATATGCGTTACTGACTACTTTGTACAAATTTGACGACGATAATTGTGGGATCGTCAGCGCAAAGGTGCGAGAAACACCTTTTAAAATATGGGATTGATAGAATTCATCGCTGCTGTGTTGACTCATGTTTCTCACTCCCCTTTCAAAGAAAAAGGTTTCATAACTATAAAAATTGTTTATAAAAAAAGGATAATGCCCATTTTTTTTGTCCTATTATTATAAGCAATCCATGTAGTTATGGTTGATTTTTTAATCAAAAGACAACATAAATCAAACCCAACAGAAAAAATGATAACATAGGTATTAAAAAAATGGCACTCACCCTAACCGAAAAAGCCGCAAAACACGTCCAAAAAACCATCACCAACCGGGGCAAAGGCATTGGCTTACGCCTTGGCGTAAAAACCACAGGTTGCTCTGGCATGGCGTATGTCATGGAATTTGCTGACAAAGTGGATGAACAAGATCAAATCTTTGAATCACAAGGCATTAAAATTTTCGTCGATCCCAAAAGCCTCATCTACATTGATGGTACCGAACTCGACTATGTGCGAGAAGGCTTAAACGAAGGCTTTCAATTCAACAATCCCAACATCAAAAACGAATGCGGTTGTGGTGAAAGCTTTAATGTATAACAATCATTTTGAAATATTTGAATTACCAGTATCTTTCGACATCAATAAAGATACCCTTGCCCAACGTTATCGGGATTTACAACGCGCTGTACATCCCGACAAATACGCCAACGCACCTGACAGAGAACGCCGCTTAGCCATGCAAAAAACGGTGCAAATCAATGAGGCGTTTCAAACCCTGAAAAATCCCCTCACACGCGCCGGTTATTTGTTGCAATTGCAGGGAATAGATCAAAACGATGGCATCATGGATGGCGAATTTTTAATGACACAAATGGATTTGCGCGAAGAACTC
>LUTY01000588.1 GCA_001640045.1 Candidatus Thiomargarita nelsonii
CAGTGGCTGACAAAGCAATGATGACGGTTTTTTCAAATTGAGCGTTTTGGCGTAAACGCCGTGTACATTCTAAACCATCCATCACTGGCATTTTTATATCCATTATAATAATATCTGGGTCAAATTGCTCGGCTTTTGTCAAAGCATCTTGTC
Source organism: Candidatus Thiomargarita nelsonii (assembly GCA_001640045.1). Taxonomy (GTDB): domain Bacteria; phylum Pseudomonadota; class Gammaproteobacteria; order Beggiatoales; family Beggiatoaceae; genus Thiomargarita; species Thiomargarita nelsonii_A. The sequence goes on from LUTY01000588.1 coordinate 154, forward strand.
CATCACTGGCTTCTAACACCTCAAAACCTAATGGAGTCAGTAGATTAGTTAAAACAAGGCGGTTTTCCCATTTGTCATCTACCACTAAAATCCTGAACACCTGATTTGTCGTCGTTTTAAAACCAATGATAGTTGGCGCTGGTGGGAGACTCTGGGGAACAATCGCCTTGCTCTCTGGCAAAGGTATTTTAAACCAAAAGCGGCTGCCACTGCCAAGCACACTTTCCAGCTGCAATTCTCCCCCCATCATTTTGACTAGCCTTTTGCTAATGGGCAAGCCTAAACCGGTACCTTCTTGGTAATTTTGAGCACCAACTTGTTGAAAGGGTAAAAAAATCGTCTCCAGATTTTCGGCTGCTATACCTTCGCCAGAATCGGTAACGGAAAAATCAATTTGAGAGGAAGTGGGGCTCACTTTGAAACTAACTCGCCCTTGTTGGGTAAACTTGATCGCATTACTCAACAAATTCAGCAAGACTTGCCGCAATCTCTTTTCATCAGCATGGACAGCGGCAGGTAATTGAGTCGCTTGTTCATAGACAAACTCAATGTCTTTTTGTTTAGCCCGCATTCTAAATAAATCCACAATATCTTTTAAAAATTCAGGCAAGCGAAAATCTTTCGGCCTCAATTCTAATTTATCCGCCTCGATTTTGGATAAATCTAAAATATCGTTAATTAACATTAACAAATGTGTACCACTGCGGTGAATGATTTGTAAGCCTTCTTTTTGTTTATCTGTTAGAGTGCTATCGTGAGTTAAGATTTGTGTGTAACCTAAAATACCATTCAGTGGAGTACGCAATTCGTGGCTCATGTTGGCAATAAAGGCACTTTTAGCATGGTTGGCGACTTCAGCTTCAATTTTGGCTTGTTCAGCGAACTTTTTCGCCTGTTGCAATTTTGTTTCAGCTTGTTTGCGTTCAGTAATGTCTTCTTGTATAGCAAGATAATGTGTGGTTTTACCCTCTTTATCTTTGATAGGAGAAATGGTTTGCAATGCCCAATAGACTTCACCATTTTTGCGTTTATTGAGTATTTCATCTTTCCAAACATCTCCACTATTGA
>LUTY01000589.1 GCA_001640045.1 Candidatus Thiomargarita nelsonii
AAAGCTTAATGAGGCAACGCCTCTAGGTTGCTTTGTGCCTGAACATGTCCAAGTGTCGCTGCTTTTTTAAACCATTTTTTGGCGAGGCGTAAATTTTGTTTGACACCCTCACCTTTTGAGTACATTAATCCAAGGGTATTTTGCGCCTCTCTATCACCTTGCTTTGCCGCTTGACGAACCCATTTTGAGGTCTTCGTTAAGAGTTCTGATGACGTTTCCTCGCTTACCGGAGAGATAAGAATACGTCCTTTTTCAATTTCTACCCCCTCTATCTCAACGGATGAAAACGTTTTGGGATTGTTATGCTCCTGAAGAAAATTCTGAAGTTCTTTGACAAAGGGTTCATTGACATCCAGCAAAATCACTCTGGCAATTTTAAGATATTCTTGGTGAGTTAACACCGCACGAATTTTATCAACAATAAAGCGCAAAGATTCCATTTTGTCGTTTCCCGGTAGCCATGAAGCCGACAGTACAACATCCCATTCACAAGCCATGTTACTCAATTCCAAAAGGGCAAATAATTTGAATGGTCCTTTTTCTTGGATAAGTGTTTGCGCTATGTTGGCATACTTTTCCAACCTGATCTCGTCGTTCATAATATAACTCCCAACAGTTTTTCTATGGCATCAAGCATGGTTTTTGCTGTGTGTTTTGTCTCGCTTCCCATTTTTCGGTAACGATTTTCTGGTGTCCATTCGTCTGAAACGTATATCCATTCCGTTGAGCAATCTGCTTTGATCTTATCAGCAATCCCAGAAAATTTGAGCAAAGTCACTAAATCATGTACTTTCAAAAATCTCGGATTTTGAAAATACCTTTCATAGACATCACAAAAATCATTTGGATTGATGTCATACAATTTTTGAAAGCGCTTACTTTTGAGAGATTTTTCTGTGATTTCACAACTCAATCGTATAAATTCCTTATTCGTTTGAGGAAAACCAGTCCATCCGAGTGTTTGGCAAATTCTTGCTTTTAAAGCCATTTCAATGGCATAACCCGATAAATAAGTAGCAGCATCATATCGTTTAACAGCAAACAAAAGTTGTGCATCCTTTAGACGCGCCCTTGCCAATTTTCTGAGTTCAGTTCGTTTAATCATTGTCTTGCGTTAAGCTGCAAAAATAAATTGATTATAGCCTATGTAAAGCCTATTATGAAGTCGTTTGAGGTTTTTAAAACCTCTAAGGCAACTCCCAAATAATAATATACCAAGGG
>LUTY01000590.1 GCA_001640045.1 Candidatus Thiomargarita nelsonii
ACTGGCTTATCGTTTATATACCCTTTGTGAACAAAAAAAATGGGCTGAAGAAGCACGGGTTTATAATGAACTCGTTACCTCTTGGTCTGCGATAATCGCAGCCTCTCATGAACAAAATATGGATTTATTTTAAGGAAAAGACAAGATGACACCATGGCGTGAAATTGCAAAACCCCATCAAGATGTACTCCAAGGGCGTTTTAAACAATCCGAATTTGCAGCCGATTTATCTCAAGTGGTGGCAGGCAAAGCCCCTGAAGCCTATCAAAATCCACAGGCCTTTTTTGCGCGTACTTTTATCACAGAAGGCATGCGTTTACTTTTGATTTCGGTATTACAACGCATTGCCGGACAAGGCGGCGATCCTGTCATCCAACTCCAAACGGCTTTTGGGGGTGGGAAAACCCATACTCTATTATGTATTTATCATTTAGTGACTTGTCAGTCCGGTGCAGAACAACTGGCGGGTATCCCGCCCATTTTAGATGAAATCCATATTGACAGTATTCCCAAAACCCGTTTGGCAATTTTGGACGGCATTGGGCTTTCTCCCAGCCAACCCCTGCAACATGATGGACAAACCATCAATACCTTATGGGGAGAACTGGCATGGCAATTATTAGGTAAAACGGGTTATCAAAAAGTCGCTAAAGCCGATCAAGCCGGCACATCACCAGGGAAAAAGGTATTAATTGACCTCTTTGAAGCTGCCGCCCCCTGTGTCATTCTGATTGATGAATTACTGGCATTTATTCGTCAATTCAGCCTTGGTCAACACTATCAAGCGGGTACTTTTGATAGCAATCTCTCTTTTATCCAAGCATTGACAGAAGCCGTCAAAACCGTCCCGAATGCCATTCTATTAGCCTCTCTCCCAGAATCCAATATCGAGGCTGGTGGCGAAATTGGTCAAAAAGCTCTCAGAAGCTTAGAAAAATACTTTGCCCGCTTAGAATCCGTTTGGAAACCCGTCGCTGCTGAAGAAGCCTTTGAAATTGTGCGTCGTCGTTTATTTGAAGAGGTCGGCGACGCAGCTCAAATTGATAAGGTGTGTCAAACTTTTATAGACTTTTATAAGACACAAAGTCCCTATTTTCCAAATGAGACTCAAGAAGCAGACTATCAAATCCGCTTACGTCGATCTTATCCCATTCATCCCGAAATATTTGATCGTCTGTATGAAGATTGGTCCACATTGGATAAATTCCAGCGAACCCGTG
>LUTY01000591.1 GCA_001640045.1 Candidatus Thiomargarita nelsonii
GCCGGTTGTTGCCCTCCACGTATCAATTGAAACACTTGACAGGTAAATTCAACTTCACGAATGCCCCCTGGTCCCAATTTAATATTATTATTCAAACCTTTGCGACTGGTTTCTTGGTCAATCATATTCTTCATTTTGCGTAAGGCTTCAAAGGCATTGAAATCCAAATAGCGGCGATACACAAATGGACGCAAGTTTTCTAATAGCGACTCTCCAGCCGCCTTATCCCCCGCTACCGCACGCGCTTTAACCAGGGCATAACGTTCCCAATCCCGTGCCTGGGCTTCATAATATTCTTCCATTCCGGCAAAATTCATGACCAAGGGTCCACTGTCGCCAAATGGTCTGAGACGCATATCGACGCGAAATACAAAGCCCTCAGCGGTGAGATTATTCAACACTTGTATGAGTTGTTGTCCCAAGCGCGTAAAAAATTCTTGATTGCTGCGAGAGCGCCGGGCGCCTTTTGTCTCACCAGACTCAGGATAGGCAAAAATCAGGTCAATATCAGAAGAAAAATTCAATTCTTGCCCACCGAGCTTGCCCAATCCCAAGACGATCAATTGTTGTGCTATGCCATTGACATCAACAGGCGTACCAAATTGAGTGATGAGTCGCTGATAAAGCCATGTCAAGGGTGCCTCTATCATGGCATCGGCTAAATCGGATAATGATTTTAGGCTTTCTTCTAAACTTGCCCACCCGGCCAAATCGCGCCAAGCAATGCGTATCATTTCTCGACGGCGGAATAGGCGCAAGTCTCGCATCAAGTCAGCTTCTTCTTTGAGAGTCTGCAATTCATGCGTTAATGATTGCAAATAATGGCTGGGCACATTTAACAAATCCGTTTGATGGATCAGGGCGGGTGATTGTACACAGTGTTTAGCCACAAACGGGCTACAAGCCCATACTTTAGGTAGGCTCTCAAAAATAGGGGGATGTTGTGTTAAATAGGCCTGTTCTTCGGGACTGGCTTTAGCTTGAAAGTCTTGCCAGAGCTGGCTGACTTCGGGCTGTAGCAAGGGGGGTAGCTTAGATATATTCATATTTTTGTTTTCGTCGGGTTAATAATTTTTAACTACAGGGATTATTTTTTAGCAGGGATAAGTCAAAATCTTTTATTAATAACTCATGTTACGCACCTTATTTCCAAACGCCAGATATTGGAAAAAACCTTAATAACTACAAGGATTACATTTAAAAAAGGATAAACCCAAACC
>LUTY01000603.1 GCA_001640045.1 Candidatus Thiomargarita nelsonii
AGAGTCTCAACGTGCTAGACTCAGCAACGTTGAGGTAACATGAGTAAGTCATTGAAAAAAATTAATTCTCATGGTTTTGACTTTTTTTTTATCCCTGCTTATACGCAATCCTTGTAGATATTTGGGTAGCCTGAATATTTCCGCCCTCCTGCATTAGAGAATATGAGATAAAACGTTATTCTTCACCCCGATAAGGATTAAAAGGCGGCTTCGCTTTACGACTGTCATGGCTCATTTCAATTTCTTGAACATGATCGCCAGTCAAATCAGGATCATAAACCGTATACTTTAAATGAACCAGTTCTTTTTCAAGTTCTAGTTGAATGTGGAGTTCTGGTTGTACTAAGCCGACGGCTTGATGATTTTTAACACTGTAATCCTGCAAGTCAATTTGCCAAAGCGGCGCAGAATCACCCGAAAGCGCAAAACGAGTGATACCCCCATTATTATCAATGGTTTGCCGAAAACTCACTTTCCCTTCTACTAGAGTGGGTGAAACGGCTTGCAATTCAACCCTTTCTTCTCCATGCCCAATACCAACCGGACACCATAAGGAAATGTCGGGCTTAAATGTCCATTGTTGTTCTTTTTGACAATCGACTAGGGCTTGTATCGCCTCAGATATTCTCTTTTTTTCAATCACCGTTGCCATTTGATTGACATAACGATCATCATCGTTGCCATCCTTTTTGGTGTACATAAAACACTTCATGTCTCGTTCTATGTCAAATTCTGCCCAAAAGAGGTACTGACTCATCAAGCTATCCAGTTTGTCCTTATCTCTATCTTTCAGGAGTTTGTCACCCGTCAAGTTTTCATAAAACTGAATAAAAACATCACGTATTGGAAATTGGGCATAATATTGTTCATCAGCCGCATTACCCATTTGAGCCGCATTATCTACTCGGTAGCAGTTGATCGTATCCCCTTCGGGAATGCGTTTGCGGATTGCTGCTTTACCACTTATGCTGGTTTCCCGCATTTGTTGACCGGATTCAAACAAAACATCTGTGGCAAGACCCACCGCATATATTAAGGTAAAAGGCATATAATTGCGTAAGTTATCTACGTCAAAATCTAAAAAGTTCACGCCATCCTTGAGTAAACTCGTCATTTTCGGACTTTGTGGCGGTACGCGCGTGGTTTTAAAATACCGCGGTAAAGAAGCCCCCCGTACAACCGCTAACTTGGCATCCTCAGGGGTAAATTCTAAATTATAACCATCATGTTTAAAGGGGGCTGATAGGGTGTAGCTTTTTCCTCCTTTTTCAAACGTAAAGGGTTGACTTAATATTTGATGAGGCATCTCTTCTCGCACCAAACGTAAATGCGAGCCACTGCCTGCTAATACTAAGCGATCAATGAGATATTTCGTGGTATATCCTTCTTCTTTATTGCCATCAATACACAAATTTCGTGCTTTTTCAAAAGTCAGTGCGATGTCTTTTTTGACTAAGCGTTCCATTTCCGACGCTGTGACTGAGATATTACCCAGTTGCATTTCACTTATCCCCAGATTTAAGTGAGCAATAGCGGGCAATAACTTTTGCGGAGAAGCCGTCACTGTGCTAGGTAAAGGGGTCTCCTCATAACCTTCTTGAGGCGTACTGAACACTTTTTTAATGCGTTCCGCTTCTTGCCATAAAGCGAAAAAAATGGGCTGTAATTCCGGCTGGGATTCAAAACGTGTCGTGACTAAGGCTTCTATCAAGTCTGGCAAATCTCTGGTTTTCACTTGGATTCCATCTGCCTGTTCGCTGATGGCAACTTTTTTAGCATACTTTTTGTCGCCATCCTCCGCAAACCATCCAGTCAAAATATCAGTTTGAGTTTGAGATTGGTGTAATTCAAAGGCATCTAAGGCTTCTTGGACCGTTGGCGGATACTCATTTTTTCTGCCCTCCGTTTTTAATTTGTCAGAGAGTAATTGTGCGGCGGTACTCGCCAACTTGGATTTCAAAATACGAAAAACGGCCAAAGTGACATTATCACCGCCAAAGTCGTCTCGTCCACTTAACCCTAATATTTTAGGGCGAATAATAAAATAACGCCCACTATTTCGTTGGGGAGACGGTAGCAAATCTTTAATTTCTTCCAAGCCAATTTCGAGCAATCCAATGTCAGTCGTGCCACCTCCCAAGTCATATAACAAAATGTTTTGGTAGTAAAAATCGACTTGACGTGATAGTCCGGTGACGGGATGCACACTTTCCTGTTGTCGGACTCGGCTGCGGGCTAAGAAACCATCAACCCCCGCAAATAAATCTTTAAAAAGCTCCCGCCAGATATAAAATAGCGCCGCTGCTGAGGCCTCATCAAAACTCATATCAATATGTGCCACCCCTAAACTTTGCATGATTTTTCGGTAACTTTCCCGCCGATATTGTGGTAAATTGGCTGGATAAGTCACCACCACATTGTTTAGGCAGTTACGTCGATCATTGAGGTCTTTTTCTGTTCTGATGAATAGCTCTTTAACCGCAGAAGTACACAGTGGATCATAAGTGTCAACAAAAACTTGATTTTCTCCATCAAGAAAATAACTGGTTTCTTTCAAACCTAATCCGCGTTTTGCACCGCTGAGATAAAAGTTATGTTTTTCTTTACCATCTTGGGGTAAATCAGGTAATTCACTGAGTGAGTTCGCATGAGTCGATAGGTTACTTTTGACCGCTTCACCCATATCAATATCTGAATGCAAGCCATCAACTTTGGGATGCTCATCAACTTCGCCTAATGCGATCAGTTTCCGCATCATAATATCGGAAGGAATCGCACCATTACGCTGGCCGGGGTCTAGTTCAGGCATGCCCAGTTTAGCGTCTTCTTTAAGATCAATATCAATAATCTGATTTAACGCATTAAAATACTGTTGAGCAACAAAATTTAAAACGGCCAACTGAGTAGTACTGTTTTGCTTTGTTTTCAAGGTGTTATAACCAATCACACCCCACGAAACCAATAATTTAGCTTGCCATTCACCGATTTTTCTTTTAGCAACATCACGGTACTGTAGCCGTACAAAATGTTGCTTAATATCGGCGATAGATCGTACTTGATTCCCTTGTGGATCAATAGCCCACATCATTTTGGCAAAATGTACTAACTGTTGTGCTGCGTCCTGATAATGAGGGTCCCTCAAAGCCTGTCTATCGACTTCATCCATCAATTGATGAATCACGGTATTGAGTTTATCTAATTGTGAGTCAGAAAAATCGCGAGCATGGAACTTGGGTAATCCCGCATTGGGATCATAATAGGCTATCGCAGAATTTGTGGTACCAAAATCAAGGGCAACATGACCCGGAAAAGGCGGACGTTGCAATAAAACCGAGATTTCACAAGTGAGAGACTCTTGGTCAATCAAGGGTGTCAAAGTAATTTTGAGTCTTGCTGGACTGTCTTGATTGATATTTCCTTTCGGATTATCAATAGGTAAGATCATTAAAGTGTCGCTGTCTTTTTTGGTCAGTTTAACGTTATTGATCTTAAATTGCCGGGCCAAATGTTGACATAAATCTGGATTCACTTCAGTCTCAACAAATTCTACTTTTGGTGTAGCGTTAAGCGTGGGTTGCGAATCCGCATGGTTAATCAAAGTATTCTGATTGGCCCCCGTTATCCAGAGTCTCAACGTGCTAGACTCAGCAACGTTGAG
>LUTY01000593.1 GCA_001640045.1 Candidatus Thiomargarita nelsonii
CTCGACGTTGACCACCAGCCAAATATTTCTTCAAAAAATAGCAATAACTACAAGGATTATAGGTAAGCAGGGATAAGTCAAAATCTGCTCAGCACTTAAAGGTTTTGACTTATCCTTTCTTAAATATAATCCTTGTAGTTATTTTATTTATAGGATTGTAAACATAATGAAACTGCCAGGCACACCATTAGATCATATTTGGTTTTATTTTACAATGATGATTATTACAATTCTGGTTTTTGTCTTTGGTTTTGGGCTTTTAGAAAAAGGACCACAAATAGAAACTGGAACTGTAGAAATTTCATTTAAAAAGGCACAACAAATTGAAAGGAATTGGATTGATAAAGCTTTTCCTCAATTGGATTATCTGCTCGCACCGGTGAGCCCGTTACCCTGTATCAAAATTAAAGGCATAGCACGCGCTATCCGTCAAAAAACTCAAAAGGCACTCGATTTTGAAAACGCGGGAGATTTTCAAAGGGCAAAACAGATATTGAGTGGCTCGAAGCATTGGTTGCCCGTTCTTACTCTTGTTATACTTTCTGCAAAGCACAACAAAGAACAAGATGCCCTGCAAGTTTTGGAAAACTATCTCAAGGCAAACTGGAATCAGCTTAAAAATTCCACAAAACAATCCGACCGTTCTGCTCTGATACATTTGGGTTACATGTATGGATGGTTACGTATTAAAACCGGTCAATACTTTGGTAATTATGATTTATTATGGGGGAGTTTAAAACGTCCTATTGGAGTATCAACATTTTTTATTCAAAAGCCCACAACACGCAACCAGTCTATACCTAAACCAGGTGGCTGTTCTGGTGCTGATAAATTGACAAGCTATGCACTTTACAATAACTTGATTGTTGCTTATATAAAGACAAAAAACTACAAAGCGAGTCAAAAAGAACGGAATAAAGAGTGTTATCGATCACCTACATGGAGGGAGAGTCAAACATTTGAGGAAAAACCTCTGTTGTTTGTTATGAAAAAGCTTTGTCCCTCCAATGATATTGATGAATATTGGATTTGGGCGATTACCAATGCTGAAAGCCTGTTCAAACAAGAACTCGAACCGCAAGATTCGTTACTGAATATTAATTTAATGTTACTGATTGACTCAATCATTCAGCGTGGCGATCAAACGGTCGAGGTACAAAAAGCCTTATCGCAAAAACGTGAATTACTGCGTCGCCTTAGCTTAAAAAACTGGGCATCC
>LUTY01000594.1 GCA_001640045.1 Candidatus Thiomargarita nelsonii
GCTTTCACTATTTTCATGGCACCTTCCAGAACTTTCAAAAGATAATCAATGTTCGGAAAATACTGAACCACCGAATTGATAATGACCATGTCAAAGGTTTCAGTTTTGATTCCTTCAAAATCATCCGCCCTTTTGTGCAACAAGTTAACATGTTCCAACCCGTTTACTGATGCCTTTAAATGCTCTAGTTGTTGCAATACCACTTGCGAAAAATCTGTGCCCCAATACTGGTCGCATTGAGGCGCAATTCTAGACAACAGCAGACCCGTTCCGCAACCTATCTCCAACACTCGCTTTGGTTGCAGGGACAATATCCGTTCAACAGTATGATCGACCCATTCATGCATCTCTTCTTCAGGAAGAGGCAAACCTGTGTAACTGCTATTCCAACTGATTATATTAAACGTGATATCCTGATGGGTAGGCGTTTGGTTATAAGTCTCTTCGTAGAGTGTTTGCCAATGGAAAACGTGTTCAGTTTCTTCTTCGTCCACCTGAATTTGTTGCAAACCCTCATTGATTGAGGTTGGAACCACGTAGGCGGTCAACCGTTTATCGCCTACTTGATCTTCCCTCACCATAACTATGGTTTCTTGCACCGCAGAATGTTGACCCAGTACTGCTTCAATTTCTCCCAATTCAATGCGGAAACCACGAATTTTAACCTGATGATCGGTGCGACCCATAAATTCGAGGTTGCCGTCGGCTAGATATCGGGCTAAGTCCCCGGTTTTATAGAGACGTGCCCCTTGTTCATCACTAAAATGGTTATGGATAAACTTCTCAGTAGTTAACTCTGGACGGTTAAGGTAACCTCGAGCAAGGCCAACACCGCCGATGTGCAGTTCACCATGAACCCCGATAGGAACAGGTTGGAGATAGCGATCTAACAGATAAATTTGGATGTTGGCTATGGGACGACCAATAGGCACAATCCGTTGTAGATGGCTATCTCGCTGGCATTGCCAGAAGGTGACATCAACTGCTGCTTCTGTTGGGCCGTATAGATTGTGCAATTCAGCATCCAAACGGGAAAAAAAGCGTTCTTGAAGTTCAAAAGGCAGTGCTTCCCCACTACAGATGACTCGCTTCAAACTTCTGCACTCCTCAGAAGCAGGATCTTCCAAAAAAACATGGAGCATGGGGGGAACAAAATGAAGTGTGGTGATATTTTGCTCAATAATCAGTTTTATCAAATAAACACTATCTTGATGGCCCC
>LUTY01000595.1 GCA_001640045.1 Candidatus Thiomargarita nelsonii
CGTTTGAAATGCCTAAGCGGCACTTTAAATTTACTGACACCGGAATTACAAATAAGATTATTAAAGGGCGCCGGGAAAGTACTTATTTCATTCCCATACCCAAACCTAAACAGCGTGGTAAACAGATTTCGATGGATTATGAAATGCAAAGCCGTGCCACCCCTAATCAATTAATCAATGATATTCGTAAGCAAGTCAGTATTTGGCGTAATAAAGATTATCCTTATGTGACTCAAATCACTCGGCGATTATTAGAACATTGGCAAGCACCCGATAAAGAGCGTAAATTATTTTTTTGCCAAATTGAGGCACTGGAAACGATTATCTATTTAACTGAAGCAGCGAATAAAGACAAATTGGGTAAACAATTATTAGAACAATTGGCACTAGTTAATGAGCAAGCTACGCCCGATCTGTGCCCCGTACTCAATCGTTTAGCCTGTAAAATGGCAACCGGTAGCGGTAAAACCGTCGTCATGTCGATGCTTATCGCTTGGCAAGTGTTGAATAAATTAGCACACCCTAAAAGCCCTCGTTTTACGGATAAATTTTTAGTCGTTACGCCCGGTGTGACTATTCGTGATCGTTTACGGGTATTATTGCCTAATGATTTTGAAAACTATTATGAAAAACTTGATTTAGTGCCGAATACCTATTTACAAGACTTGGGTAGAGCCAAAATCGTCATTATTAATTATCATGCCTTTATGTTGAGAGATAATATTGACGCGGCTAAACTCACTAAAAATATTTTAGGGCAATCCCGTAACCCCGTTTTATTCAAAGAAACTCCGGGGCAAATGGTTAGGCGTGTCTGTGGTGAATTAGGCAAAGGTGTTATTGTGATTAATGACGAAGCCCATCATTGTTACCATCGTAAGCCCTCCGAGGAAAAGTCCGAAAAATTAACGGGTGATGCTAGGAAAGAGGCGGAACGCAATGCTCAAGAAGCACGATCTTGGATTACTGGCTTAGAACAGATTAAAAACAAAATAGGCATAAAAGCCGTTTATGATTTATCTGCCACCCCATTCTTTTTAGCCGGTTCTGGTTATGGTGAAGGGACACTGTTTTCTTGGGTAGTCAGTGATTTTTCCTTAACCGATGCGATTGAAAGTGGGATTGTTAAAGTGCCTCGTGTGCCGGTTGATGATAATACGATTAATGAAAATCCGATTAATCGTCATCTATGGCAGCATATCGGTAAGGCGTTTAAAGG
>LUTY01000596.1 GCA_001640045.1 Candidatus Thiomargarita nelsonii
GACACCCTGTAGTTGGTTCGGAATAAGCTGTAGCGGTGGACATGTCACGAGAGTCGGCTCTCTAGTCGCGGAAGCCGAACCATTTTATTAACCGATAAAATTATTCTACCATGCCGGAAAAACACACCCCCCCGCCTTATCCAACCGACACCCAGCTTTCTTGTTACCAAATTAAATTTAAATATAAACCATAAATGCCAAACAATTGTGCCAAACAATTGCCCAACCCTATTGCCCTCCATCGCGTAACTCAATAACAACAAAGCATTGACAAGATAGCGTGGTGGACGGCGGTTGCGCTCTAGTTGTCAGGTTTTCTCCTCATGCTTGTTTAAATCTCACTCGACTTTGGTAAATATTTCATTAATCGCCTGATCACGGTTTTTTTGCCCATTTCAGTGAAATGTAAATTCACATCGTCGGTGATATATATGTGCAGGTATCGGCGCACGGATACTCGTTCTAGCAAATTTAGTTTAGTACAACGAATTAAGAAAAAAACGAATTTTTTCGCTGGCTTCAACGAAATCAGATTGGTTTTCTTTATCAGCCATCAAACTATTTTAAATAAGATTCTCCATATTGGGGCACACTTGCCGCCGCTTGCTCAAATTCCACTTGTTTGGTAAAGGGAAAGTGGAGAAATTTCTCAAAATACCATCCCAAGGCTTTTTCTTGTTTTTATAAAAATGGTTTTTTGAGGCTGATGAGGTAGGGATTACCGTGATTAAAGCTTAATTCGGTTTCGTAGGTATTATCGTCTTGTTGGGTTTTTTCGCGGATGGTGATTAACATAATTTTTTTCTTGTCTAACATTTAGTTGCATTGTTATAATTATTTTCCGAAAATGTTGGGAGAAATAGCTATGCTTATGCACAACTCACTAAAAATTTTATCTATTTTGACAATTGCGCTTTTTGCCTTCGGTTTGTGTACCACACCACTGGTTTACGCTGAAAATCCCAAGGTTGAATCGCGAGAATATAAGTTGTTGTTGGAGCCAAGTTTGTTCAATGGAAGCGATCCCCGCAGTGTTGTCACAAATTATTGGCATCAACTGAAAGCCTTGATTCAATCTGAACTGAAACGCGATACCAAGGGTGTCTTAACTTTCAGTAAAACGCGCACGGTCAAATTTTACGATACGCAGGGCACTTGCCAGATCAAAGCGCAGGACTACATTTTTCGTGAAAGAACTGAAAACGGGAAACGAGAAGTG
>LUTY01000597.1 GCA_001640045.1 Candidatus Thiomargarita nelsonii
CGTTTACATGAAGCCGAACAAGTCATGGCTACTTTTGCTCAACACCTGGGCGTACAAGTGATACGTGTTGAAGCAGAGGAACGTTTTTTAAATGCTTTAAAAGCCGTCTCCGATCCAGAGCAAAAACGCAAAATCATCGGTAATTTGTTTATTGAAATCTTTGAAGAAGAAGCGGCTAAATTGACGAAGGTTTCTTGGCTAGCGCAAGGCACTATTTATCCCGATGTTATAGAATCTGCTGGCGCAAAAACGGGCAAAGCCCATGTCATAAAATCTCACCACAATGTGGGCGGCTTACCTGAAAAAATGCAACTGAAATTGGTTGAGCCGTTGCGCGAATTATTTAAAGATGAGGTGCGTAAAATTGGCATTGAATTAGGCTTAGCCCATGAAATCGTCTATCGCCATCCCTTTCCAGGACCAGGTTTAGCAGTGCGAATTTTGGGCGAAGTTAAAAAAGATTATGCCGATATTTTGCGCCAAGCAGATGCGATTTTTATTGAAGAATTACGCAAACAAAATTGGTATGACAAGGTGAGTCAAGCTTTTGCCGTTTTTTTGCCGGTCAAATCTGTCGGCGTGATGGGGGATGCACGACATTATGATTATGTGGTTGCTTTGCGAGCGGTGGAAACGGTTGATTTTATGACGGCGCGGTGGGCACGTTTGCCTTATGAATTGTTGGAAACGCTGTCAAATCGGATTAGCAATTAAGAGAACGCCCTTTCGCGGGTGACTTATGATATTTCTGGAAAACCGCCGGCGACGATTGAGTGGGAATAGCTTTAAGAATTACAGGGGTGAAATTGACATGAGTGGATTACAGCGAGCTTTATACCCCGCACGTATTTGGCAAGAAGACGACGTGTATTCTGTGCAATTTCTTGATCTTGATAACGGTTTTACGTTTGGAGAAAACTTGAATCATGCCAAGGAAATGGCAGCCGATGTACTTAGTGCTTTGTTAGCGTCTGCCTTAGCGCATAACGAACCTATTAAATTACCTCAAAAAGCGCAAGGTTCCGATATTTATCTGATTGCACCGAATGTTAAAGTGCAAGCAGCACTCTTGTTGCGCTTAACACGAGCAAATTGTTCCCTAGATAAAGTCGCACAGGCGATGGGTCAATGCCATTAAGTTAAGCCAGGGCGAACACGCAGGTTCGCCCCTACAGCCCATGAAACCGTGGGATTTTGTAGGGGCATACCTGCGTGTTTG
>LUTY01000598.1 GCA_001640045.1 Candidatus Thiomargarita nelsonii
CCAATCCTATCACTATACCACCAGCATTCTATTTGGCTTATAAGTTGGGTGCGGTGTTATTAGGTTTGCCTCCTGAAGCCATTGAATTGGATTTTTCGCCAGAATGGTTGTTTCACACTTTGGCAAACATTTGGCAACCGCTGTTATTGGGTTGTTTTGTATTAGGTGCCATCAGTGCTTTGATTGGCTATTGGCTGGTCATTTTTTTGTGGCGTTTACAGGTGACTCGTTTATGGCAAATTCGACGTGAAAAAAGACTTTTGAGAGCACAAAAACGGAAACTTGCTTCATTGAAGAAAAATCTCAATAGTTGTTGAGATGAAACAAATGTCTAATATCTAAAAAAATTTTAAAATTCGACGCAGAGCGTCGATGCATGCATTCCCACGCAGAGCGTGGGAACGAGAAATCCAAGTTAAATTGGTGTTTAAGTACCGAACCATGAATTTTAATGTATTTTGGAGTCCAAAGCTTTAGCTTTGGAACTTGCCCAAAGCTAAAGCTTGATCTCGCTTCGCTCGTTACTTCGTTTCTCCTGACGGCTTAATGGCATTGACTTGGCTACTTGATATTAACTCTGTTGTTTTCGTTGTTCAAGGTAAGCCTCAATTTCTTCGAGTTGTTCCGGCTTGAAGTAATTCATCACGTCAGTGGGTTTCAGGCCCCTTAACCGAACTTCGAGTGGTACAGTCGAAAGAAGTTCTTCAAACTCATCCTCCGTAAAAAGGCTAGTCCCCCACATTTCGCCAATTGCCTTGATTTCTTGAGGGCTTAAATTAAGTGCCATATCATCATCTCCTTTTGTTGAGATATGTTGCCATAATTCGACTAAAAACCATTTAAAAGGTTTTGATATAAGTTTGAAGCCTTGAGATTTCAAAAGATTAAACGCTTTAAGTCTTTTGAGTTTTTTACTGGCTAAACAAGTTATCCAAGCATTGTGAAGTTCATCAGGTAATTCGTTAAGGGAAATCAAAGTGATATGATTAAAAGCAATCTGTGTACTTTGATAAATACCGGGTTGTACTTGGATCGTATAACCGTATTGCTCCCTATTAGCCTTTTGGGGTTGTATCGCACATATCACAAAAGTTTGTATTTCGTTATCGGTTAATTTTTGTGATCGCACATAAAAGTATTCATACGCCGACGCTTGGGTAAAGGCGCGATCATGCCACCCCCATTCGTGGGCAATGGCAGCCGCTATTTTTAATTCAA
>LUTY01000599.1 GCA_001640045.1 Candidatus Thiomargarita nelsonii
TCTGCTCCAGAGTGTTCGTCACCTACAACAAACGAGCCAAAGTGCAATCTAAAAGAAATGATGGTTGACGGTATAGGGATGGATGTCAGCCATTTTTTAGCGAAATGGCCTATTTTTATAAGAATATTTATGGAAGCCAGTTATGATTCTCTTAAGAAAGAAAGATTTTTCCGTAATATTTTAAAGGGAATAGAGATACAGTTATTTGACAAAGTCATTATTCCACCAGATGAAAATATCAGAATATATCGCTTAACAAATTACATGGATGGAACAAATGGGGTATATAGATGGAATTATGTAGGTAGAGGCAAAAACTGGGGGTATAATCCAAGTGAACTTTCTTGTACGCCTTTTTATAGTTCTTTAGTGCTTATTGATAGTGATCGAATCCGTAATTGGTATAAAGAATTAGACGCGCTTTATCCATACTCCAAACGTGAGTTAGAATTGGTGAAGAGCAGTTCTTGCAATAGTGGTGAAGGTAGATTGTTGGCAAAGTTATCTAGTCATTTGCATTTTCATAGCAAAAAAAATAAGAAAATAAGCGATGAAGAAAAACTATTTTTTAATCAATATATTAAAGAAAAACTTTTGTCCTCAGATGCTTGGATAGGTGACAATGCTTATCAAGGCATAGTGGGACAAAGGCAAATTATTTTACACGCCGCTTTTCTAAACAATGAACAAGAATGGCAAGATGTTTTAAAAAAGCATTTTGAAAATTTTGTCAAAGCGGTTGAAAAAGATTGGCCAAATACATCTCATTATTATAAATGGCATCAATTAGCTTTTGCTGGAAGATACTTGGCATTATCCGCTAAGTTTGGTGTGCATGAAAAAGTACAGAGGGATTTGTATAGGTATCTTTATAAGACTGTTGCAAATGCTTGGGATGGTGACAACGAGAAGGCGGTTTCAAATTATGGCTGGGGTGAGCCAAAGTTCTATAATTATGAGGATTGGGTTAATTGGAAAATTCAAAAATAAGTGAAAATTCAGAACGGTATATTGAACCACAGAAATTAACAGATCAGGTGAAATAATGATTCAACGTGTATCGGTACTATTACTGCTGTGCTACTCAATATTCTCTACAAATATGGTTTTTGGTGAAACTTTAGGCCAAATTAAAAGTTTTATGCAATAACCATGATTCAACTCTTGAGCCATGAATACCCATAAGTTTCGTTCTGATATACTTAAGAGCATCGGTGG
>LUTY01000600.1 GCA_001640045.1 Candidatus Thiomargarita nelsonii
TGTTTTTGTACGGCACCAAGTTGTTTTCGGAGTTGATTCGCTCGTGTATCAGACATAACTGGAAAACGACTAAAAAAATCAATCAGGTAAGCACCACGTCGCAGAGCAGTCTCTTCTTTAAGCAGAATCAAATTAGGAGTAAAGTCATTGTGCCAAACGGCCCTAGCTAAAACCAACAGCTTCGATTGGGCTTGGTAACGAGTCATTTTAAACTCGAGCGCATTTTGTTCAAAACCAGCAGTGGTATATACTGTCTTAGCGGAGCGACCATTGAAATCAACATCGTAATTGTGCTTTGCATAAGATAACATGATGTCAAACAATTGTTGATGGCTGTGCAGTCCAACTTGCCGGTGAATTTCACCGAGAGGAAAACGTTGATGTCGATAATCCTTTTGTAATTCTTGGCGAATTTTTTCCACCAGTTCGACAACGCTCAAGTCTGTCCCAAAGCGAAACAAAGCTGGACTGGTGCCTGCAAACAGCCCCACCGTTTGTTTAAAAGCGGCATTGTTTCGATTGAGCGTAGGTAATCCAATGACGAAATCTTCTCGGTGAAATGTCCGAACAAAATAACAATAGAGTGCGCCTAAGATGACATGGAACATCGATGCCTTATTTTTTTAAGCAAAATCATTCAGTTGATTATAAAAAGATCGTTTGAGGCGCAGAGTTGAGGATTGGCTTGTGATGATTTGATCCGGTTTGTGGGTCACATAGCGGCGTACCATAAGTGGCTCTGGTACTTCGCGGTATTTGTCTTGCCAATAGCGTTTAGCTTTGACAAATTTTTCCGATTCAAAGTAGGCTTGATCGTTTTGAATAAAATTTTGGTAAGAATAACACTTAGGTTCACCAGATTGTCCGGTGGAAAGTGCGTTATAGGCAGTGGCAACACGTTGGACAATGAGGGAATTCGCCCACCCATCTACGATGATATGATGATACTTTATTAACCAGTAATAACAATTATCCGCCGCTTTGCATAATGCAAATTGAAACAATAACCCATCATAAAGCTGAAAAGGCTTAGCATACTCTTGCGCCATCCATTGGAGTGCCGATTCGTGGGCATTTTCCGTTGCCGAGAAATCTTGGAAATCCAATTGAATGCGGACATTTTCCGCAAAGGTTTGCGTGGGCAGACTTTCCCCCTCGTGAATGAGGGTGCGAAGTGCATCATTTTCCCCAATAACTTGATTGATAGCCTTTTCAAAC
>LUTY01000601.1 GCA_001640045.1 Candidatus Thiomargarita nelsonii
ATGGCATTTTACAAGCTAAACCGGGTACGACGGTTAAATTATACGATTTAGAGCGGAAACTTGTATCGTTCTACAGAGTTCAGGGACATAAACAATTCATTTTTCATAGCCAGGTAGGTCGGGTTAGCGTAGCCCGACTTTCAGATTTTGGTTGACTTATTAAAACCTAATCCAAAGTTTTTTATTTGTTTATGGTTGCGTTTCATTCGAGCTTATAACTTTTCTTCACGCCTAACCCGATTGAGATTAGAAATCAAATGCAATCTCGCCGAGTAGATATTCCGGGAACCTGTCAATTAGATACATTACAATCCAGTGAAACCGGGTTATGTTAGAAAACCATTGGATTGGAAATCTTCAAGTTTTCACCTTGAGGTTAAACGAGGTATTATTTCTGCTGGGGCAAATCATCTCTTGTCCCTTCAAAAATATTTGACATGTTGGAACATATTTGATAGTGTCATCGCACAAGTGAGGCTAGGGATGTGCACCCCGAAAAGCCGAATTCGTCTGGCGGCCTGCCTCACTTCTCATTAACCAGACCTATTTACTACAGACGAGGTATATATGACCGAACGAAAAGCCGTTTATTATGGGCAAGTTGAGTTAATACCCGGCATTATTTGTGATGGCTATGTCTTGGATGATGATACCGCCGTTATGAGTTTAAGAGGGACTGCGGACTTATTGCATCTGGATCATAAGGCATTGGAACGCATGGGGACTAACTGGCCTCCAAAAACGCTGAAACCGTTTGTTGACAAGGGTTTTAGCATGGGGACTAACTCGGTAAAAGTCGTGGCTAACAATAGCCCTTATAAAGGCAGGAAAATAATCGTTTATACTGCTGAAACGATTGAAACATTGATTTCTACCTATGCGTTAGCATTAGCCCATGAAACTCTTAGACAAAATCAAAGGCACATTGGTAACAGATGTGTCATTCTTTTAAAATCTCTTGTAAGAGCCGCTCTTGAAACTGCCATCAAAGAGGCCTGTGGATTAATTCCTAATATTCAGAAAACCGCCCAAAACCATTACATAGATGTAGTAAAACTCATCAAAGACTTTGGCTTTACCTGCTCCGCTGGTGATGACATTGCCATCAAAAAAGACATCACCCAATTCCTTAACGTGCCAGAAAGCACCCTCAATAGTTTTCTCAGAAAACACAAAAACGACATCCAACCCATTCAACTAGATGCAGCAACTATTCG
>LUTY01000602.1 GCA_001640045.1 Candidatus Thiomargarita nelsonii
ATTGCTATCCAAGGTCGAAGGGCTTCATACCACTCCAGCCTCACTGCCTCTCGTATGCAGTATTTCACTATCCGCTCCGTCGGAATGTTCTCATACAACGGTACGTCTGGGGAAGCGCCAACGAGCAGATTATGCTCTATACCTCTGTATCGAGTCCATCTGAAATTGTGGAGAAGTCCATTTTCGATGGCTATCCTCTCCACTTCCGTTCCAGGATATATCTCCAGAAGACCAGGCAAACTGGCACCGTTCACTCCATACTCGCGATTGAGCTTTTGAAAAAACTCAATCGATGTCGTCACATCATCCAGCGTTTCTCCCGGGAAGTTAACGATGTGCCCTGGAGTAACTCTGATCTTTTCATCTCTCAGAGCCTTTATTGCCTCTTCTATTCTCTCCGGCTCCAAGTTTTTTTTCATCAAATGTTGCACCCGTGGACTCCCATGCTCAATCCCTAAGTAGACACTGCAACATCTGATGCTCTTTAGAGTTCGAGCGATATCCCGGTCAATTTCATCAGGTCTAGCTAAGCACTGAAACATCACGTCCAACCTGTGTTTCTTCCAACATTCGGCAAACTGCATAACCCATTTTCTATTGACGCAGAGGCTGTCATCATAGATTTTGATGTATTTAAAGCCATTATTGGCAAGATACTTAACCTGCGAAACTGCCCTTTCTGGGGACATAACCCTATACAATTTGTGCCAAATTACCTTGTTTGTACAGTATATGCAACTATACGGACACCCCCTTCCAAATACAATGCTGGCGAACGACATATTTTTGTGTTTGGGGTATTTATCAAAATTCAGGAGCTCGAAGCTTGGCCATGGTAAATCATCCAAATTCTTGATCAGGGGTCTGTTCTCGTTCACGCGCACTTCTTGTCCGTTTCTGTAGGTGATTCCCTTGATGTCGCTAAAGTCTCTCCTCTGCTTGATGTGTCGAACGAGGTCAAGCAGCGTGTACTCTCCTTCACCTCTAACCACCACGTCAACGAATGGGATATCTTCAATGATCTCTCGATGGCATGGTGTAGCGAAGGGTCCGCCTAGAATGAGAGGCACATTACCATACCTTTCCTTGATGGCACGCGCTGTCCTGAATGCCCAATGTCTATCTTTCACAGTGCATGTCAAACCTACAATATCTGGCGAAGCTTTTTTGACTTGATCGGTGAACGACTCCTGGGTCTGCCCCTTCAAGTGATTTTC
>LUTY01000708.1 GCA_001640045.1 Candidatus Thiomargarita nelsonii
TGGAGTCATCGGCACAGCGAAAATATCAATTTGGCGAGAAAGATAATTTTCAACGTGTCGATGCACCTTTAATCAATGTGATACCGAGAGATAATGCGACTTATTTGGGAGAAGCCTTAAAAGAATGGTTAAAAGAATCCGAGTCGGGTGAGGTGGTTGTTATTATTACGGACAATGTGGCTGATATAGAGGGTGATTCATCACAATCTCAACAAGTATTTTATGATTTGTTGAGCAAACAGGATTCTCCTTTTTCACACATTGCCATTTTTCCAATCACTCTGCCTTTTGATGGTTTATTCTCTCGGCACTGGGAACGCATTTAAGCTTTATAATGGCAGCCGTGCCTTGTCGATTTATGCCATTGCGAGGGCACCTTATTCTGATGAAGATTTTGATAAGCTACGCCAGTTTATTCAGGAGCGACTCGATATCAAGGATTGTCAATCTCAATGTATTCAGATTAAACCTTTTGAGAGCGAAAAAGTGTCTGGGCTGGTTGGGGATATTGAAATTAATCCGATTTTAACACGAGATGCTAATGTGAGTTTTGAACAACAGCCAGATGGGACGAAACATTTGGTTGTAAGAGGGCTTTCTCTGGATAATGAAATTAAGTTTTCATTTAATGTTGAGGTTCAGTCCCGTAGTAGTTTTGAGCTACAAGATGTTGAATTACAAGCACATATTCAGCTATTTAAGGAGGATAATTTAAAGCATTTTGAGTTGACAGATAATTTCACGGCTGAGGTTAACCCTCGACGCGCTACGATTTCTCCGGACAAGATTCAAGATCTGAGTGTCAGTTTTCAAAACGAGCCATTTAGCTTTGGTGATTTGGGTTTTTTTGAGAAATTATTTTTTTCTGTGCAAGAGGAGACTTTGACGGTACATGGCAATCTTGATATAAAATTCAAGGCGAGTCGTGAGAATATGAAATTATCCCAAGTGATTATCGGTTCTTGGAGTTATGAAGGTGATGCGAGTGAGTTGGGTCAACCAAAGGTGGAGGTACAACAAAAAGTCTATAAACTTGGTGTGTTAGTCGAGAGCATGTTGCCGGAAACTTACATCGCGCAAAAATTGTATAGCGTTCCTGTCACTTTGGAATTACGTTATCCGCCATACGCGCTTTACTTTATGCCTTTTGTAATATTAGTCGGTGTTTTGGGCTTTTTCGTTTTTAGAATTCTTTTTCAGTCTAAAACTTACTTTTTGGAAGACGATATGGGTCATCGACAGGAGTTTAGCTTGGGATTCTGGCAAAGCTATCAACCTGGGAACGAGTCGTTGACGTTTTCGCTCACTTATTGGGGACTCTGTTTTTGGGTTAGCGTTCCCCGCCCTTTCCGTCTTCATTCACATTTGGTGAGTGCTGGACAGTATATTAAGATATCGAATCCTGAAACCGATGAGGAGTATAATTGGCAGTTGCGTCGGACGACAACCGACGAAGATGAGTATAAGGATGATGATTGGTCATCGTCTGGCGGGAAAAATTTATTTTCAAAATCAAAAGGCGATGAGGATTGGTTGTGAGATGAGGTGCAAGGTACGCCTTGCACTCCAGAGCGACGTTTTTAGGAGTGCAAGGCGTACCTTGCACATGATAAATAGGAGATAAAATGTCAACGATTACTGTCCAAATTCCGGATATTATCTTGGATGTGCATCAACAACAGGTTGAAACGGTTAAAGAAGTCGTACAAATGGGATTGGTGATTTGGGAATATTTGAGTGGTCATCTGTCTATTCAAGAATGCGGTGACATTTTAAATATTGGTTATAGAGGTTTCCTAGAATTACTTTGGAGTAAAGGTATTCCAATTGATGGTTTGAATGAAGAAGAATTAGCACTTCAAATGTCTCAGTTGCGAAAACTTGTTGAGGTACAACAATGATTGTTGTCTCAAATACCAGTCCGCTGATTGCTTTGTCAAAATATTGAGATTGTTGAAGTACAAGCTCTCTATCAAACATTTTCCCGTCGCTTGGGGTTAGGAGAACAAGAAGCTTTAACTTTGGCTATACAAAAACAAGCCGATTTGCTGATCATTGATGATCGTAAGGCCTTTAATGAAGCCCGCGAACAGAAATTAACGGCAGTTTCTACAAGAACGGTTTTGAGAATTGCTGCGGAGACAAAAATTATTGCGGATTATCAAACGTTAGAAACGGCTTTGAAAAAAGAGAATTTATTTTTACCTAATTATTGAGATTTGTCCCAATCGAATTGTAGGGTGGATACGCTATCGCTTAATCCACCCTACATATACTCTGGAGTGCAAGGCGTACCTTGCACGTTTACCCCAAAATTTGAGGATAGAATAAATATGATAAAAATAAGGCATTTTGCAAAGTGGTTGAGCATTTTTTGTCTCACCCTCCTACCGATGGAGGCGGCAAACAGTGTTGAACTATGGGAATTAGCACCACCCGGTAACCAAACCGTCATGATTTTGTTTTTATGGTTGTTGGGATTTGTTTTTTTGTGTTTTTCCCTCTATCGCATTCTTTTGAAAAGCCAAGTCCGTCAGGGTGTGCATCCTCATATACTTGGTTATACGTTGAGTTTGTTAGGTACGGGTGGATTTTTGCTGGTATTGTTTTTGTCTCTGGCAGAGCAAATAGGATTGGGTTGGTTTATCGTGATAGGTAGCATTTACCTCATTACCTTATTAATGTTGGTGATTTTAGGTAAAGCTTTGAAATTCATTGTATTATTTTTATTCATGATGATTGTGATCATCGCATTTCATTTCGCTAATATTTTTTAAGGGAGTAAAAATATGCCAGTCGTACAGCACCCAGCACTGATTATCGGTTTAGGCGGCACGGGTAAGCAAGTCTTGCTCAACTTTCGCCGTATTATGAGCGCTATGGGATCACACGTCCCCCTTATGTGGGACATCTTTGGGTTGATACGGATTCCCGAAATCTTCTCCTAGATGGCAAAGAAATGGATTTTTTGATGAAAGAAGTCGATTTTGCTGAAGAGGAAAAGATTGGGGTAGAGGTGGGGGCAGAAGAACTCAATAAGATTTATAACAATCATCAAGACTATCCCCATATTTTTTCATGGTTTGACAGAAAGTTAACGAAGTTAGGTGCGATTGAGAATGGTGCGGCGGGCATACGCAGTTTTGGTCGTTTGGCATTGTTCTACCATTATCCCACTATTATGGATCGTGTACGGCGTTTGTATGGAAAAATCACGAATGTGAAAGCTAATCAAGAGGCTTTGGCAGCTCAAGGCATTCGAGTGGATACGGCATCGGTAGATGTATGGCTGATTTTTTCCGTCGCCGGGGGGACCGGCAGTGGCATGTTCCTAGATTTTGCATTTGCACTACGCGAATTGTCTGGTGTTCGTGTACGCAGTATCATTATGCTGCCCTCTATTTTTTCCGATAAACCGGATGCCAGGTGTTTTGGTAATGCTTATGCCGCTTTGATGGAATTAGAGCATTATGGGTATGGCCGGGGTGAGGGACAGCTGGGGGGTCAAGACGGTTTTCCCTTGGCTTGGACTAAAAGCCTGTATCAGCAGGGTAATACGTTGCCAGGGCCGGTTTTTGATATGACTTATCTTATTGACAATGCGCCAGCGAGTCGCGTAGGTCAAATGGCTCTGGATGACAAGAATGCCTTGTGTCGCATGATTGCTGAATGGTTGTATCTCGACTATAGCAGTGGAAACGAAGTCAGCGGATTGCTTACCCAGCGCCAGGCGGATCAATCCAATTTTAGCGCGGCACTTAACACGGTTTTTGCACATGATTATTCAGGGGTTAACTTTCAAGAAGTTTTTTCACGTCGCTATTCGAGTTTTGGTCTCTCTAAACTTTATGTCCCAGTTGACCGCGTAGAGACGGCTGTACAGCATCGTTTAGTCAAGGATTTGATTGTTTTTTGGACAAGAGATAGAGAGATTCCGGCTGATTTGGATAATTTGCTGGACAGAGATTATTTCCACAGAGTGCGTATTAATAATAGTACCGAGCATCGTGATTTTATCCACGCCTTGGAAACCGATGGGACTGGAGGACGTTTGAGCCACATTTTAAAAGGGCTCATTCGGGATGGCGGGGGAGAATTTATCAAAAATGTTTATTCTGCCCAAGTCCGCAAAAAAATGGAGGACTGGAGACAAGATATATTACAGAAACAATTAAATCGCCAGGATATCCAAGCTCAAAGGGGAACAATAACCAAGAGTATTCTCCAAAATAGCGAGACTCATTATAAGGTGGTGATTGAGAATCTTGGCAAACTGGTCACGGAGATGCTCAACGAGCCTCGCTATCGCTTTGATGTGACACTTGAAGTGCTGCGCCGTATGTGCAGCCGCTTAAGTGATGATGTCGAGCAATTTAAAAAGATGGAGGAACGGAGTCGTGCGTCTAGTAACAATGTGGCTGGACAAGTGCTGGAACAGCTGCGATGGTTAGATGATGTGAATGGCCGTTTTACCCGTCAAACCGTTATTGAGGTTGCATTGGAGGGCATTGAGCGACAGATGATACGGGAATTGCAAGCTCAGATAGCTGGGGCAGCGGCGGTTCTGGCGAGTCGGCTGGCTGATTATATTGGGCGAGGGATTCAAGAGAAAAATGCACAAGGCGAAAAAATAACGGTTGAAACCGGCTTGATTAAACAAGTCATGGATTACCGTGAGGCACTGGAAAATGAGGTGTTGAGTCGTTTGAATGAGCGCATCCATGCCTTTGAGAAGATTGAACCTTCGCCCATTTATCAAGAATTGAGTAAAGGGATTCAAGAAACGGATTTCTTTTATGTTGATCAAAACAATAATCCTATCGGAGAAAATACTTTAACGGTTTGGGAGAAAAACTTCTTTGGGAAACAAGAGGCTGCGGGTCCGACAGATTTATGGGATATGCGTAATACCTTAAAGCAAGGTGAGAAGAAAATGCTCGAACGCTTACTCAACTTTGCTAGGGGTGCCATGATTCACATTAGAAGTCGAAGGGTCGATGTGATTGAACGTTTAAGCGAGCACCACAAAGCCGATACGCCTCAATACAAGGCTGTGGTTGATCAATTGTTGAGTTATGGCAAACCTTGGTTACCTGAGCCTGATCATTTTGTAGGTGATGCTTTCAGCGTGAGGGATTCAAAACAGTGGATTGCTTGGTGGGAACAGCATGGCTCAGAATCTCATGAGGATTTTAAAAAAGAGGTGGAACGACACGAATCTTATCAATTTGTGGGTACCACCGCTGATCGCGCTTACGTGGCTTCTGAGGTTGCCGGTATTCCGCTGATGGCTATTCGGAATTTGAAGCGTTACCGCGATGAGTCTTATTATCCGTTTTTGCAACGGGGCGAAGTTTTGCATACTGATTTGGCTTATGAAAAATTCCAAGATTTACTCCTCAAAAAATCGGATGAAGTTGAGTCTTATACTGGTGCTCTGAGGATATTTTTACAGGCCACTTTGTTGGGCATTATCAAAGCGGAGAAAAGCGGCAACGGGGGGGGGATGAAATATGTTTATGTTGATGATTCCCAAATATTTAATAAAAGCACAACATTGGGTACTTTTTCCTTAGCCATTGCGCGTTTAGCACGCTCTCAAGAAAAAGCTTTACGAGAGGGAATCCAAGCCCGTGTGGTGGATGCCATGAATGAAATGGCTGATCCTAAAATGGCAAAATGGTGTACGCTTTTGTCTTTCCATGCGGAGGGGGGAGAAAATGCATCTTTCTTTTCTCGTTTTCCCAAAACTCATGCGGTTCGTGAAATTTTGAAGCAGGAAGCTTCCCGTTTGATGGACGATAATGGAGATACCATGAAAAAAACGGTGCATACGGAGTTAGGGAATTTAACGACATGGGCAACCAGCACGAAAACCCCACGACCAGAATTTTGGGCGGTAGAACAACCTGAGGGGTCCGGGATTTATATTTTGGAAAATTGGAGACGGTGATGTTTTTTGGAGTCCAAGATTTATCTTGGACGTGAGGTATCAGATATGGGGTCATTAAACCATAGTTTAACCGCAGGCCGGATTGCTGGCTTATTATTCAATGATGAAAGATTTGAGGTGATGCTAGAATTAAGTTTGGATGGTAGCCAAATAGAATTAATCCCCGACGTGGCGGTTTATACAAACCCTCCACCACAGGCTAGTCCAATGGATGATGTCTTGATGGTATCTCAAATGCCTGACTTGATAATTGAGGTACTTTCACCAAAGCAGCGTATTAGTGATATTTTGGCTAAGTTTAAAGCTTATTTTGCGCTTGGTGTTAAGTCGTGTTGGTTGGCTCTACCTTTGATAGAAGTGATAGATGTTTACTCTCAACCTGATCAACATCGTACTTTTGATATGAATGATTCCGAAGTGATTGATGAGGTAATGGATATACATTTGCCTATTGCTAAGGTATTTGGAAGATAATAATTTAACCGGCTCGCAATCAACTTATTTTGGTCTTTTTTGGTTTTTACGCTCTGCGCTCATTGAGC
>LUTY01000614.1 GCA_001640045.1 Candidatus Thiomargarita nelsonii
CAATGCCATATCGTGCCGCATAAAAATCAGACCTACGAGGAGAACCATACCTCGCAGGTCGTTGTAAATTATAGTAAAAATTAACCTGCGGGGTATTGGTCTCCCCGTAGGTTTGCCTTAACTTAATGGCATTGAACGCTTACAAGCCGCCCAAGCCGCTTGGCAAAGCACTCATCAACAATGGATGGCATTTTCTGATCGTTTTCAACATTGGGCGGGATTATTGAATTCTCAACTCACCCAAGTGCTGGCAGAAACGGAGACATTGCATTGGGAAATCGAGGCGGTGCATAAAGATGTCAAAGAAATTGCCGATGATGTCAAAGCCTTAAAACAGTCGATGGCGACATTAATGGCGCGTTTTGATTTATCAGCACAAGTCAAAGTCAATGATGAATTCACACATCACAACAGCACCAGCCTAAAACTGATTAAAGCTGCCATTGCCGAATTGAAAGCTTTGCCTTCTCCTCATCCTTCCGTGGTTATCATGGCGGGCAGTCTGTTGTCTTCGACGGGCGATATCGCGGCAGCAGAAAGTTTATTTGAAAAAGCGCAAAACCTTGCCCAAAAGCCCGCCGAAAAAGCTTTAGCTTCTTTTAATCTATTTCAAGTGCGACTGCGGAAGCAGGCATATACCCAAGCCTTAGCCGATTTACAAACAGCCATAGAGATTGATCGCCATTATGCCTTGCATGACGTTAGCAAATATCCCATTGTGCAGCTTTTGGGTGCTGGCGGTATGGGGTGTGTATTTCTATGCCATGATCAATGGGGTGAAAAAAAATGGATATGTGGATGCCTACCAACAGGCGCATCCTTATTTCGTGACGGAGTATATTGAGGGTGCCTTAGATGGTGAAACTTGGTTAGCCCAGCATGGAAAATTCGATGTGCCGACGGGTATTGCGGTGGGCATAGAAATCGCTAAAGGTTTGCAAGTGGCACATGAGAAAGGCATTTTTCATCTCGATTTAAAGCCGGCGAATCTGTTATTTAAACAGACGGAAACGGGTTTAATGGTGAAAATTATTGATTTTGGGCTGGCACGGGTGGCGACTTCGTTACGACAAGAGGCGATGTCGCGCCAGAGTGGTTTGACGCAATTTGGTCAAACGATAGTGGGGACTTGTCCAGAAATGTGCCATTAAACAGAATGGTTATGAGGCTGTATGGGTGTATAAAAACGGGGCAGGTACGATACAAGACTGCGACTTGCGAGATAACGCTAAAGGTGCTTGGGAGATTGAATCTGGCTGTCAGGTGCGTCGCAGTGGGAATAAAGAATAACGAAGG
This sequence comes from Candidatus Thiomargarita nelsonii, assembly GCA_001640045.1. Classification (GTDB taxonomy): domain Bacteria; phylum Pseudomonadota; class Gammaproteobacteria; order Beggiatoales; family Beggiatoaceae; genus Thiomargarita; species Thiomargarita nelsonii_A. Next base: position 1,297 of record LUTY01000614.1, read on the forward strand.
GGTGGAGTACAACTGCTGTCCAACAACTTTGTGGTGAGTGGAGCGAGATCATTTTAAAATAGAGTACAACGGATTTGGGGAATAAACGGATAACCCTCCATGAACAATCCGTTTACTCCCCAAATCCGTTGTACTGAATTAACAGAATTAAAACCCTTGAACTCTTCTGAAAATTCTCAAACGAAGTAAATTTTGAAACGAAGTAACGAAGTAAAATTCTGATTCAGACAAAAAAGTGTTCTTTGAAAATACCATAAAACCCCGTCCAGCACAGAACTATTTCTTCTTCAATCCAAATCCAAGCAAGAAACCAGCCGTTGCTAAGCCTTTGAAAATACCATAAAACCCCGTCCAGCACAGAACTATTTCTTCTTCAATCCAAATCCAAGCAAGAAACCAGCCGTTGCTAAGCCTGCGGAGGGTAAATTACTTTTAATAAATTCCTGAAATGTACTTGCATGAGGCTGTAACCAAACAAAGAAAGCATCATAATATTGTTCTATATTTGTCCAATTAACATCAACAACTGATGCATATTCAAGACCAAACAATAGTAAGAATACTAGACCACAAAGAATCAAAATGATTTTCAAAAAAATTCTGAAAACATATCCAAGACACAAGCCTACAAAAAAACTAAAACTTACCTTTGTTAATAACATAGACCAATCAGTCATATTGACTCCTAATAAATTAAATGTCTCTTTAGCTGACGGAAAATGGCGTGTTCGTAGTAGGCGATTTATCGCCTATTTCTAGGCACTAATAGGCGATAAATCGCCTACTACGAACACGGCCATTCAATAAACCAGAAAATTCATGATTCGGTACTTATATGATGGATGCGCTATCCTACGCTCATAGATAAAGTATAGTCTAAAAATGGTTTATCTCAAAAAAAAAACAAAAAAAATTTGCCATCGTTCCAAAGCAAAGGCGCTCCTAGCTGTCTGGACGCGCCAGCGTCCCGTGTTTTCTCGTTTCCAGCTTGAGTTATTATTTTTATCGTTCATTTGACGACGTTTGGGAAACGCAGTCACTTCTGCTGTTTGCGACGCATGGAGTCATACCCAGCAAATCTAACGTGCTCAATCAACCGGCGTTGGTACTTTTATCTCGTTCCCACGCGCCGGCGCGTCCTGACTGGGTTCACACGCCGGCGCGTGGGAACCATAAAACAGAGAAATCTATAGCAGCACCAATAAGATTTCTCCTCTCGTCGATACGAAGTCAGCGGAGCTAAATGACAGAAAAATTAAATTTCTCCCACAGGCTTGTTTTTGACATAATAAAGGCCGTCGATACCGGTGTAGTGACTACTACCACTCTCATAAGCCCCTTCGTTGCCTTTGTAGTCCCAGCCATGACATTCTTTGCAACGCCAAGTCGTTGAGCCAGTCTGGCTGCCCACTTCAGTAGGATACCAAGCGTATGTCTCGGTTGGCTCAGGCTCGCCGTTGATTTTCCACCATTTGATTTGTCGTATAGAAGACCACCTCGTACCAGATCAGCTGTGGCATATTTGGTCTTATCAACCAGCATCAGCGATCCTAAATCGGGTTCAAAGCTTAGCGTTGCCTCATTAAAGATGAAATTGATATTATACGACACGCCAGGTATCGGGACATATTCAAAGTCATAGACGCTAATAGTGGTCTCATCAACAGGGGTCATACTGGACGTTGACCAATCCACATCGCCGGCAGTCACCGCGTTTGAGGCGGCTGCCAGTAAAAAAAAAAGTTTTTGCTTTCATAAAATGACCTTTGTTAAATTTGAGGAAATAGGAGTCTCGATGACTCAATAGAAGGTATTGCCTCGTATGAAGAGCTGTTATAATTAAAATTATGAATTGTATTAAAAATAATAATATTATGCAATAAGTCATTTCTGTAGAGCTCGTAGTAAAATTTATCACCGAGCCAGAAATCGTATTTAAATATATCGACGCAGAGCGTCGAGGCATGCATTCCCACGCAGAGCGTGGGAACGAGAACGGTTTACTCGTTCCCACGCTCTGCGTGGGAATGCCTGTCAGGACGCGGAGCGTCCTGCAAAGAATGTTCACTGATGAGGAAATAACTTTATGTCTGAACGACCCATGATTCCGCCACCCAACGGCGAAAATCGTGTTTTATTACATTCCTGTTGTGCCCCTTGCACTGGGGAAATTATGGAGGCATTATTAGCCTCTGGTATTGACTACACGATTTTTTTCTATAATCCCAATATTCATCCGCGAGACGAATACGAAATCCGCAAAGAGGAAAATAAACGCTTTGCCGAAAAATATCAGGTGCCCTTTGTTGATGCCGATTACGATTCCGATAATTGGTTTGCTCGTACAAAAGGTATGG
>LUTY01000605.1 GCA_001640045.1 Candidatus Thiomargarita nelsonii
TGGGATGCTTGCTTGTAGTCTCGTTTTTAAGTCATCCACTAAACCTATACGTCTTTGATAAGCTTGGACTTTGGATTGTTGTCCTCTCCTGTTCGCGCGGTTCATCCAGCTTTGATAACGCGCTTTAATCTTTTCTAAGCCCAGCCAAGCCTCGCTATTCGTTGGGTCTTTTTTTAGCACCGCCTCGTAACACGCCAGCGCCGTCCCGCCTTTGCCGGTGGTTAAACGGTTGGCTTTAAAATGGGTTTGGCACTCCACTAACTTTTGCGATAAATCGAAAGCATGGGCGGGCATGATTAAAAAAATTAAACTCAAAAATAGGCTGATATAGGATTGCATAGTTGAATGCTCTTGGTAATTTATTATGTGTGTGAGCCTTATGATAAATTTATTGAGCCAATGTCAACAAGATTAATCTGAGCCTCATAGTACAGCTAATGTTCAACAACGAATAAAACCTTCAACAGAAAAGCGTTAATCTATTTGGATAATGATCCGTTTTCTCTCACCCAAAAAATCCAATTTTAAATAACCATTTTCTGGCTCACTAAAAGTTAATACTACAGTTTTCTGGCTGGATGGCTTCAAAGTAAACACGTTCTGTATTTGTGCCTTCTGCCACAATATAAACACTTTGTTTGAGTTTTCTGGTTTTTTTAGATTTACGTGCCATAGATGAACTCAATTTCTTTAAGTAAACCAGATTTGATCTTTTCTAAAAAGGGAGTTATCTAACAACGTTGTCTCATGAGTCGCAAAAATTAATTGGGTATTTTTTGGATTACTTTTAGCGGCTTCCGACAAAAAGAGTCTATTCTCAAGCACTTTTTTGGTGAGGTTTTTATCAAGAAAACCCTCGCCTAATTCTATCACGGGTGGTTTTCTAGTGAACACCTTAATTTCATTCCCCAAAAACGCTATTTTAAAAGAGGTTGGTTGAGTGCGAAAATTATTATGGTGATGAGTACAGCTAATGTTCAACACCTCGGTAAAACCCTTCAATATTCAATATCATTACGGACTTGATAGCATTGATTAACTTGGTGGTGTTTAGCTTCGCTGACCTTCGGTTTCCGGTTTTTATTCGTTGTTGAACATTAGTTGTACTCACCTCTCAAATGCGACAAAAAACGTAGAACTAAGAGTACAAGGATTATATAGACAGTTTCAACTTATTCCACCTTAATCTCAACCCGCCGATTTTTCGCCCAAGCAGC
>LUTY01000606.1 GCA_001640045.1 Candidatus Thiomargarita nelsonii
GGCAATTTGAGCCGTGCTCAATCCCAACGGAATTAGGCAACTTGAGCCATTTGACGGCTCTCGATCTCTCTTCCAACCAACTCAGTGGCTCAATCCCAACTGAATTGGGCAATTTGAGCCGTTTGAAAGGGCTATCGCTGCATTCCAACCAACTCAGCGGCCCAATCCCAACGGAATTGGGCAACTTGAGCCATTTGATGTCGCTCTTGCTGTATAAAAACCAACTCTGCGGAAAAATCCCCTCGGAGTTGATGAATTTTAAACGGATACAAATACATAAAAACCACTTAATTAATGATGAGAGGGCATACGACCCCATCTTGATTGCTTGGCTTGACCAAATGAGTCACACCTGGCACCATCAAATCTCACCCACCGACTGCATACAAATGTTAGAACACAAGATAAACGAAAAACAAGGACCCTTTGAAGGTTCGAGATGCCTGGCTATAAAGGAGGGTGGTGGTTGGCAACAGGCGACAATCCGAAGACTAAACGAAGATGGTTCATTTAATATCGAGTTCGATATTAAAGACGATATTGAAGTGATCATGCCACATGGGTGGTATGGTATGACAAAGGCCGAGATTTCGTTTAACGATACCGACAAGTGGGCTTCTGTGTTTGACATCCTGATCGCTAACAAGGTGGGACTTGGTCAAAAAGAATTCAAAAATGCACTGGCTCTTCTTGGTATCAGTGTTGGTGATGAACAAATACAAAAATTATGGCTTCAGAGTTGCAAGAGACTATTCGACATCGAGGCGGAGAAGGCCGAGGCGTTAATTCTTGACGCGGAGCAGGCTTATGAACTTTTCCGGCACCTCGGATTGTCTGCAAAGTCGTTTGAAAAACGTCTGAACACCAAGCCGGAGAATTATTTCAAGTTGTACTGGAATATGGTGCGAATGGGAGGCAGGGAACCTTCTGAAATCGGTAGGCCGGTTACACTTGACGATGCTTTTGCTGCGCTCGGTGTCTCAGAGAGCGAAGTGGATGCAGAGAAGGTGAGTTTTTTTAGGGCTTTTGAAGAATCTCATGGTATTCTTTTGCCTGAGACTTTAAAAAAGTTTCTGTCTCAAGTTGGAGTCGCCAGTGCTGTTACGGATTCACATCCAAACAGTCCCACGCTGCTACCGCTAGAAGATTGGGTATTGCAACGCCTGGACGATGGGCGAGGCGGGAAGGCGTACCTGATAACGATCATGATTCCGCAT
>LUTY01000607.1 GCA_001640045.1 Candidatus Thiomargarita nelsonii
AAAAAATATTTGAAATAAATCAATTGGTTACATTAAATCGGTATAATAATAAACAGTGAAAAATAAAACGCTTATGGAAAGTTTGCAGGTAAAATCATAGATTCTGAGAACATTTTTTCAAACCACACCACAAAAGGAGTATCGAACCACGATGAAACAAGATGCACAAACTTTAAAAGCTGACATTCTTACAGCGTTAGATTTTCTACCGTTAGACAACCTCAAAATTTTAGCCGAATTGGTAGCGATTCTAAGGGCGAAAGTTAAACAACCACTTAGACAAACAGAAATTGTCCATAAAGAAATTGAAACGAAGGCTGGTTTTCGGCAGCACTCTGCCCGTATTATTAGCCCTCGTTTGGAGTACAACGAATGTTCAACAACGAATAAAAGCAAATCAATTGGGTGCCTTTATTAGCTAAAATCTACACTGGTCTTGCAAATCCCTCCGGCTAAAAGATTAATCGGGTGGATACTGAGCTTAAGGAGCCCTGCATGTATGAATCTTTTCGGCACGATATGGCATTGACCATCTCCCCAGGCACCTAAAATCTACACCGACATCAATAAGTGGGACGCGAGCTTGCTGGGGTGTGGGCTCTCAAATGTTTAGACCAATGAGAGAAAAACCAATGGGTTAAAAACATTTGTTTTTTATTGATAAATATTCAATTTGGTGTCAAAGTACTGCGTGAAACTCTGTGAGGCAACTCCCAAATAATAATATACCAAGGGCAACCAGAAGGGATTGCCCTTGGTATATTTTGGGAGTTGCCTAAACTATTAGGGCAGGTTTTCTAAGTCATTTAAGTCTTTATGTCTACCACTGGCTTTTTTGTTAGCTTTCAAATGAGAGACGCTAATAAAATTAATTTCAACCCCATCAACAACATCAATCGTTCGGTTGGCGTAGCAATCTTCAAAGCTGACACCAGAAATGGTCGTTAAAATTTCAAGTCTCATCGGTGGTACGCCCATTCGGGTAATTTTTCCCTTTTCTAAAAAGAGTTCAGGTGATAAGTTTGGAACATCAAATCCAAATTCCTTGAGAACTGTAACTAACTTTTCCGCATTATTAATAGCAATCCACACATCCATATCACCCGTTGATCGTGGATAGCCATAATAGCCAACGGCGTACCCACCAATGAGCAAATATTCAACTTGATGGGAATTGAGCAACTGTAAGAATTCTTTGAAGTCGGGTGGTA
>LUTY01000608.1 GCA_001640045.1 Candidatus Thiomargarita nelsonii
CCAAAAACAATTATTTATAGGGGCTCGTATCGGTTTTGACTTATCCCTGCTAAAAATTGGCTGTCGTTAAGTTGTTCAACATTTCTGGTTTGAGGGTTTTATTCGCTGTTTTCCACTCAGATGATGGGTAAAATCATAAAAGGCAGACAAATTAAGGTATTAAATAATTTTACTCTGACCCCAATTATTGTGTCATCAGTGTCTACCTTGTTGTGCAAAGTTTAGCACAACTTTTAATGCTTTGCCTTGTTGTGAGTAACAGTGCCAGCAATTACTAATTTTGATTTAAAAAATCATCGCAATGAAACCACTACCTATTCAGCCAGTCAAGGCCAGTATTAGTAGCCCCAGGGAACGAGGTCAGAACGATGGCTTAAGTTGGCGCGTTCCCTTGTGTGGACATATCTTAAAGCTATTCTTGACTTTGTGATAAGATTGATCTTGGACCCGCCTAAAAATGCATACGTCCAAGATCAATCTGGCCAACTCCAAAATACTAATAAGAAAACAAACAGATGATTAAAAAATTATTAGCTATATATATTACTATTTTCACTTGCTCTACATTTATACCTTGCCAACATCAAACAAGCTATCCCTCCACAAAAAGGGGAACAAATCAATCCGCCAAGCCATTGGAATCAAGACAAGTCTACCCGTTTTCGGGTTTCTACCTATAACATTCGCCGTGGTAAAGGTGACGATGGCATACGTGATATACGGCGTACTGCCAAAAATTTGCTTAATGCCGACATTATTGCCTTGAATGAGGTGGCAGGCGCTTGGGATGGCTCTAATCAAGCCCAACAATTAGGGAAAATTTTGGATATGGGCTGGCTGTTTGCCCCGACGCAACGCCGTTGGTATCGTGATTATTTCGGTAATGGTTTTCTCAGTCGTTTTCCCGTGAAAACGTGGACTATAAGACCATTGATCTACGCTAATAACGGTAGACACCGCAATATCGTTACAACACAGTTGCAAATCAACGATCATTCTGTTTATATTTTAACAACTCACTTAGATATAAGTAGCGTTCGGGAAGAACAGTTGAGTTATGTGATCGACCAATTTCGGCACTATAAGTCCGCTATTTTAATGGGCGACTTAAATACAAATTCGGATAATCTCCAATTGAGCCAATTATTCGATTCTGGCGATGCCAAAGATGCCATAAAACTAGCCTTGGGTGAATCGGCACCGCGCAAAGATTGGA
>LUTY01000609.1 GCA_001640045.1 Candidatus Thiomargarita nelsonii
CAACGTTGTAGTTTTGGCATATTACTTTCCCGAGTGAGCAATAACACTACCACAAATCTGTTCATCACCAATAGATAACATTTCACGATGTCGCGGTTCTGTTATTGACAACTTATCCCAATCAACGATCTGAATTAATCGCTCGCTTGACTCACCAGCATAAGTAGCCTCGACAAGATATTCACCTGGCGTTGGAAAATCGACTACAATGGGGATATTGGTATCCTGTGATTTTTCAAAAATGATCTCACTATTTGCTGCTAATCGGGTAATTTTTAATTCTGCCTGAGGATAAAAACCAAAAATAGTCACTTGCGGAGCATGATCGACTAGCCACGCTCCCAAACTGGGGACACGTAAACCACCCGAAAAACTCACTGATAAATGAATACTGGGTTGTAAAGCATCCTTAAGGGCGAGGTTTTCAATGAAAACGCCATGCCACGCTGGCGAAATAACCATACACTCATGCAATTCTATCCAATGATCACCTTGCCATTGGCGATTCCATTTCAATAAATGTTCACTTTGCAACAATTCTAATTGTGACAGCAATTCTCGCTGACATAATAAAATAAAGGTTTCACCTAATTGCGGAGTACCCCAAGAAGCGTAGGCGGCAGATTCGGCATTTTGAGGATCAGAAATCAAAATCCAGAAATCACGTTGTGGTAAAATGAGATCATCAAGTATTTCTGAAGCATGGACGCGGTATTTGGCTCCTTTTCCGAGTTCATTTTCACCGATTAGCCATTCCATCGGCTCATACCAACCGGGGCGTTCTTCTATTAGGGGATAAAAATTGTCTTCATGTTGAACTTCTATTTGTTTCAACTGTCGTTTTCTAGGTTGCTTAGGATAAACAAAGTATTCTACTGTCCCTGAAAATACATCTTCAGTGCGATATAAACCAGCAAAAAGGTGACGACTCTGTGCCGCTTTTTTATTCCTCACGGTACATCCTTGTTCGTAAACCTCATGTATGGCTTCAGCAACAACCTCATAACGTGACTTTAATTGATCAGCACTAAGTAAGGCTTGCAAATGCTTGGAAAATTTTGAAGTGTCTTGACGGACACGCACAATGAGCGTTTGTGCATCCCATGGTGCTTTCCAGTGTTTTTCATTGAAAAGTTTGCACAATTGATCCTTGTCGCTCTGACGCAATAGGGTTTGTGAAATGGGATAATTAATATAAGTTCTTGAGCCCTCGCCT
>LUTY01000610.1 GCA_001640045.1 Candidatus Thiomargarita nelsonii
ACATTGTCATTTCTCTAGAACCCGAGTTTATCGTTCCACAGGATGGTACTCAAAAACCGGATTGCGAAACGAAGTGGCGGGACGCCCAAATGCCGCTGCTTCGCTAAGGATAAAAAAATATGCGAAACGTTACAAAGAAATAGGTGCGACGCTCCTAGGTGATGATTTGTATAGTCGCCAACCTTTGTGTGCACAGATCGTAGATGAGGGACTTAATTTTATCTTTGTCTGCAAGCCCAGCTCCCATAAAACCTTATATGAGTGGATAGATAGTCTAGAAACAACTGGAAATGTTAGCAAAGTCGAGGTCAAATCGCGTCAAGGAAAAAAAACGAGAATATATACCTATCGTTTTATAAATGAGGTTCCATTGCGTGATAGTGATGATGCTTTGAAAGTCAATTGGTGCGAATTAACTATTACTAATGAAAAAGGAAAAAATACTTACAAAAACTCTTGGATTACAACTCACTTGATAAACAAAGAAAACATTGTTGAAATTGTCAAAGCCGGGCGTGCCAGATGGAAAATTGAAAATGAAAACAACAATGTGCTAAAAACTAAAGGTTATCACCTTGAACCTAATTTTGGTCACGGGACACAACATCTGTCATCAACATTATTAACTTTGAATTTATTAGCATTTTTAATCCATACTCTTATGGGTATGATGGATTCTAAATATCAGCTTATTCGTCAAAAATTAGGCACTCGAAAGACTTTATTTCAGGATTTGAGAGCATTGACTCGATATTTCGTTTTTGAAAGTTGGACTCATTTATTCGATTTTATGATGGCAAAGTTGGAAATCATTCCAAATTTGGCAAACTCGGGCACAATTATAATATTTGATACGGGATGAAAACCTCAGTTTCCTCCCCCTATCCTATTTTATTTATTTCTTGAATAAATGCCAATCAAATGGCCTATTGGGGCTATTTGGGTCTAAAATCAGGGAAATCCTCTCAAAAAGCCATCCAAAATCTCAAAACGTCTCCATGAGCTAGTCAAAGTCAATTTGATTAATCACAAACTGAGCCTAATCTCTTTTATCATTAATTTTTTTTATGACTCTAGCTGAGTTTGAGCTGCTTTACAGTGATTGAGTGTCAGACAATTAGAATTGCTGCTTATGTGCTTGTTGAGTTGACACTAAAGCATGAGCGTGGTAAATTGTAGTTGTAACAATTGCTATGAAATTGGTACAATAATCGC
>LUTY01000611.1 GCA_001640045.1 Candidatus Thiomargarita nelsonii
AAAACCTGGCAGGTTTAGTTGCTTTCTTTTTACATGCACGTTCCTTATCTGTCATTCCGACCAGCGGGTTTTTCCCTGAACAAAAGTTTCGACGCTAGGAGAAATCTTGGACGGGGTTGCATACGCAGTGGCGGAACGCCCAACCCCGTCCGGCACCTGGATTATTTCTCCGACAGGCTGCTAGTTAAGTATCCTAGTTTTTAATCAATGAGTCAATTATTTTATTCCCCAATTTATAGGCACTGGTTCAGTTCATCAAGTTTTTTTTGTTATTTTTAGCTGACATCAAAGCCCTTTATTTTCGCCGATGACGGTAATAATAAAACGCACATCTCAAAATAAAAATGACCAAAGTGATCAAACTGGCTACTATGAAAACGAGTCCAGCATTAGCTTTAAAAGAACGACTTTCTTGTTTGATAATAACAAGCTCAGAATATGGAATGAGTACGCCTTTGTCTGTTGCTAGTTGCCAAATTATAGTCGTTTGTTTTTCAAACCAAAATTGAATAGACAGTTCAGGCAAATGTATCAGAAAGTGTCTCAAGAATAAGCGCAACATCTAGGAAAGGTATGGCGGTTGCCAGTACACCTAGAAGAGCAGCATTAGGTTCTGATTTTTCTTTCCGCGCGATACCTTGGGCATCAACCCGGATAACTTTGGTTGTAGCAGGCAGACGAGAAAGTGCAGCCGGCTGTTCACCCTTGGGGGCGTTATAGATGAGTGTGCCTTCAGCTTTGATGCCGGCGATAGTGGCCGGATTGTCAAGCAAAGCTTGATGGAAAACAACAATAACATCAGGTGACTCAATAGGTGCGCTTGAACGAATAGTTTTTTTAGGTGAGGCCAGACGGACATAAGAGCGCACCACTGAGCCTTTTTGTTCGGCCCCGTAAGTGGAAAAGTGTGCGCCATTGAGTCCCAGACGCAACACTGCGGCTGTCGCCAAAATTTGACTTGCCGTGTGTGCGCCAAGGCCGCCAAGAGACTCAAACCGGATACCAAAAAATTGGTTCGGGTCGGGTAGCGTTGTTTTCATGCAAACCTCCTGTTTTTAAAGAGTTCGATTAGATGCTTTGCAAATTATTGTAGACTTAACTAGTACATAAACTAAACTTAGGAACGTGCATGAAATAACTTAGTCAACTTTAAAGGCAAACCTGCCAGGTTTTGAAAACCTGGCAGGTTTAGTTGCTTTCTTTTTACATGCACG
>LUTY01000612.1 GCA_001640045.1 Candidatus Thiomargarita nelsonii
CGGACCATTAATTAAATCTTCGTGATTGTCTGAATCAGAAAAGTAGGAAACGGCTAAGTTTCATATCCGACAGGTTAAATGGATCAGATATAAAACTTAGCTTATATTTCAAATGCTTAAAAAAAAATATTCGTCTACCTCAAGCGTGACTGGTGTGGTGTGTTGCAAATTCTCTGATATGGGGCAACGGCTATCAAGCTCTTTCAAAAACGCCTTTTTTTCTTCCAAGGACATATCCGCATCAATTTTGGTGAGAATTTTAAAGCCCAGAAAACCTGCCCGGTGTTCCTGACCTTTTCCCATAAAAACATCGGAATCCACTTCAGCTTCGACTTTTGCCTCGATATTCCGCAATTTGATTCTTTTTTGTTTGGCCATTATCTGCCCAACGGTCACCACACAAGCCGCGAGTGATAGACACAGATACTCAAGGGGAGATGGTCCTTCATCTTTTCCGCCGGCTTTTGGGGGTTGGTCAATAATAAATTGATGGTTGCGGATGTGACTCTCAAATTTGAAATTATCAACCAACTTTGCGCCAATTTCCAATTTTTTCATAGTTGCCATAACTAACATCCTTTTATAGATAAAATCGGGAATGAAATGATAACACTCATTGTTCAAAATAGCAATATAAAATATATGGTTTTTATGGAAATAATCATCAAGCCTCTTGTCAAATTTTCAGCGAAAGATATGGTTCGCTTGTTACGCTGGCTGCTTATTCAAGCAAATCACTCAAGATAGTAACCGGCAAACTAGAAACACGTTTAAAACCAACATCATTAGTGATAAAAAGTGTGCAACCAGTAGCGATGGCTGTCGCTGCGTGTATGGCATCAGGTGTTTTCAAGCCTGAAATCGCACGGATACGAGTCGCTTGTTCCCAAATGGCCGTTGTTGTTGGAATCAAACGTACTTCATTCACATTGAAAAGAGCGCGAAATAGGTTTTCGAGAAGGGTGTCATTTTCCCGTAGAGGTTTAGTGAGCGTTTCCAATAACGTGAGTTCGCTACTAACAATCTCAAATTGGTTGGTTTTGGCAGTTACCCACATAGGTTTTAACAATGTGTGGTAAGGTTCTATTTTCTCCACACTGTAAATAAAACCATTGGCATCAAGATAGACTGAACCAGACCTTGGTAGTGTTAATGATCCCATGAATCACGCTCCTCTTTAATATAAGCATCAACTTCTTCGGCGGTTTTAAAAA
>LUTY01000613.1 GCA_001640045.1 Candidatus Thiomargarita nelsonii
GTGCGGCTCGATCTGACGAAAAAGGAACTCACACGGGCTCAGCGTTTGTTCAAGTCCCATGCGATCTCCGAAGAAGCGTTTGATATCCGCACGAAGGAAAAGCACGAAGCGACAGCCGCGCTCAGAGGAGCGAAGGCGTTGGTTGAGTCCGCTAAGCTCAATGTCCAATTTACCCGCGTTAAGGCACCGATTACCGGTCGCATTAGTCGGGCGCTAGTGACTGAAGGGAATTTGGTGAGCGGTGGCACGGCGGGCTCGACCCTGTTAACGACCATCGTGTCGCTCGACCCGATTCACTTTTACTTCACGGCTGACGAACGAGCGGTGTTGCGTTACCTGCGGCTCGACAAGGCCGGCGCGAGGCCAAGCTCGCAGGACAATCCCAATCCCGTGCGCTTACAGTTAGCGGATGAGCAAGGCTTCCCGCACCAGGGTCACATGGATTTTGTCGATAACCGCATCGATCAAGCTGCCCAATGGATGGTTTTGACTTTGATGTCGTTGGCAAACTTATAAATCTACCTGAAGATCATACTATTGCCATGTTTGTTGTGGTAGGTAAGGCTGCTCAACCAGCCAGAGCACGACCCACTCAACTAGCCATGGATGAAATTGTGATTACCGATCGATTTTAAAGCGGCGGAGCCCTGTATTTGGACAGGCTAACCGGTTTGCGTTACCCAAATGCTGGGGCGATGGTAAACATGCAACAAACCATGTGGATAATTAAAAGGGATATACCACTGATCGGTGATCACGACACTACGCTTAGCAAAATACTTAAATATGGAGAACAACATGACCATACACTGCTCTAGCGCTGAACTACGCTTAGCAAAATACTTATCGCCCATCTTGGCTGTGGCGCTGACGCTCGCCGGGTGCAGCCAACAAAGTGCGCCACCGCCCCCTCCCCCACCGCCTCAGGTCACAGTTGCTACGCCGCTGGTCAAAGCCGTTACGGATTGGGATGAGTACACTGGCCGATTAGCGTCGGTGAAATCGGTGGAGATACGTGCGCGCGTCAGCGGCTACCTGGAATCGGTGCATTTCAGAGACGGTGCGATTGTAAAGAAGGGTAAATTGCTCTTTGTGATCGACCCGCGGCCGTACCAGGCCGTCCTTGACGAACAGCAGGCGGCACTCAACCAAGCACAGGTGCGGCTCGATCTGACGAAAAAGGAACTCACACGGGCTCAGCGTTTGTTCAAGTC
>LUTY01000625.1 GCA_001640045.1 Candidatus Thiomargarita nelsonii
CTTTCAAAAAAACCGGGAGTCCAGCCTAAATCTTCTGGCGTTTTCGGTTTTGATACCGACATAATTGGTTGAAGTATCACGGTGACTTTGAATTCAGTATCAGTCAGGCTCACTGGCACTTTTAAATGTAACATGCCATCAGAACCAGCATGGGATTTTAGTGTGAGAGTTTGCATAGTGATGTTCCATGGTCCTATGACAAAAAAATTTAAGTTTTGAACGGTGATTTTTATGATGTGAATGATGAGCCTTATGAAAAATCATGGCCTAGAAATCACATCAATCACAAAAATCACAGTTCAGGTATCATGCCGACTGCTACGCAGGCTTCATGGAGCCCAAAAAAGGATTTTGAATCGTCAACATAGATTCAATCACTTGCCCATGTTGTAAGTCTTCAGAATAAAGTGTTGTGCAATTTTCAGCCAGTGCTACGGCAATAATTTGGCTGTCATAAAAAGAATAGTGGTATTTCTCAGCTAAAGTCAGCGCATTTTCAATTGTGTCAGGGGTAATGGTTGCTACTTGACAGGCAACCCTCACTTGGGCAATGACAGCCGCTATCTCCGTGTATTCACATTTGAACTTTTTCCGTAAAACATTAGCCAACTCGCTCAACACTTGTGTACTAATAATCGGTTGACTCTTTTTTAACAAAGCTTTTGCGATGGATTGTTTATCGGGTTCATCTTCTGAATACAAATAAACAATAATATTACTGTCAAAAAAATATTTATCGTTCATTAGCTTCCTCACGGTTAAAACGAAAGCCTTTGGTTTTAAGTGAAACGGCATCAAAGCGGTTCTCTAAATTTTCTGGCGTTGCCGGAATAGTCGGCTCTATTTCTTCAGCCAGCAAAATGACACGGACTTGTCTGTTATTCCAAGTTCTAAATTGTGAGGGTAGTTTTATCATACCTTCACAAAGCTGTTCTCTAAATTCAATCGCCTGCATTTTTAACCCCATGTTAATAAAGTTCATTTTCATCACAACAATCAAATTTTGAACTGTAATTTTTTTATGATTTATAAGCCATGAAGAGATGAACGATGAGCAGGATAAAAAATCATGGCCTAAAAATCATATCAATCACAAAAATCACAGTTCAAACGCTCTACCTATCCGACGCTATATCTCCCCGACGCTGTTGGGGTGGCGGTATCAGTCTATCTTGATACTGTTTCTGAAATTCTATGTAATGTTCTACAAGCTTCTCAGGATCATGTCCACATTTGGCGGAAATACGTTGCCGTGCTTTTCGTATGCGGGTAAGTGTCGGTTCATTATTCATCGTTTTGTTCTCCTAATAATTCAAGAGGTGTTACTAAGTTTGGTACAAACAACCCAAGTAGTGTGTTAATCCGCTTAATATGAGTTTTTTTTAGCACACACGCTAAATAATTAACCAATACTACCGATTTTATCTTCAAAAATACGAACCAACTTATACTGTTTACTAAGTTGGCATACATCAGCCCAAATTTTGGAAAGGGTGGCATGAAATTCTCTCATTTTCATATTGCCCAATTTAATATGGATAACACGAGGAGGCGGTTCATTCATAAGCATTCTATCTGAAAAATCAGCATCTTTTGTGACAATAGTTAAGTTCCTTTCTTTAGCATATTCCCAGATTTGAGTATCTGTCCATTCCTCATTAATATCTCTGACATGAATATATTCATCACCTGCCCACAGAGCAAAATAATAAGGTAAATTAGCATCTATGATATACCTAAGCATCGTTTAGCCCATCATGTTAAGAACATATTTATGTGTCATCAATTGGGTAGCAAATTTTAAGCAGGCATAAATATCTTCCAGCTCTAACGAGGGATATTGCCGTAAAATGTCTTCATGGCTATCACCCGCACTTAGAAATTCCAAAATGGTTTTAACGGTAATTCTTTTACCACGTATGGTTGGTTGCCCATTACAAACATCGGGAATAATTGTTATTCTTCCATCAAGAGAAGTCATTGCAGCACTTTTCATATTGAGCTACTCCTGTTTTTTATTAATCCAAATAATAACAAAAATAACAGTTTAAACATTGGATTGCGGTAAATTTACTCGTTACCAATATCTAGCTTGAGAACAAAACCTGTAGTACAACGACACCGAAATGAACGAATTAAAAACAATTAAATAACAATAATTTATCCAGATAAAATTCGTTTATTTCTTAATTCGTTGTACTAATTAAAATTAATGACTTTGAACTGTGATTTTGATTAATGAGAAAAACGATAAGCCAAATAAAAAATCATGGCCTAAAAATCACATCAATCACAAAAATCACAGTTCAGACACTGCCCAACCGTTTCATAACATTTTGTGGTGGGTTTCGCTCCGCTCTACCCACCCTACGCTTGCTACGCTTGCTGATAAGTCTGGTTATGTTTTGACTTATCCCTTCTTAAAAGTAATCCTTGTAGTTATTCGGGGTTTTATTCTGGTAATCCGGTGTATTCTGTGAATCCTGATTCAGACAAAAAAAAGCGCAACTGATGACGGAGTCTAACAACAGATAAACATAACAACCAGTCCCATCCGCTGGCCTGGGCTTATCGGGGCGTGTACTCAATAAAATGGATTTTTGTATTTATGACTGGGACGCTGGAGCGTCCCTTCTGCATTGCTCCAACGCCAACGCTTACGGAACGAGAAAAACTTTGGTTGGAAATGCCATCATAAACGATCTGCATCTACCCAACTATTATCATCAATCCACTTGATATCACATTCCATTTGACAATATACATTATTGCCACAGTTTTTCTTGCAGTCATCCATTTTGTCATCTATATCGTCTTCACATAGAATAGGAAACATACGGCAATGCAATGGAAGACAATTTTCCTCTTCACCCTCATTCAATTCTGTTGGCTTGAGTAGTATTGGTACTACTAATCCCAATTTAAAGAAGAACGAAATTGGTTTTCTCCGATAAATCTTATAAATGATCACACCAATTTTGATGATCGGCACGTAGTAGTCCCCATACGGGTCAACAAAATTAATTGGATTACTCAACACATACCCATAAAGATTAATTCCCCCATCAACCCCAATCGGATCCCGATTCAACCACCTCCCAATCTCCGCCACATAAAACCGATACCCAAAATCCACCATTCCCGTCCCACCATCATAATACTTAGTAGAAAAACGGAACGGCTGCTCCAAGCTTCCCGTAACAGTCCTCAATTCACCAAAAGCATCATAAACATAACCAGCAACCACATTGGCACTATCATCCACAACCGAAGCCACATTACCCCGTCCATCAAACAGATAATAATAAACTTGATTATTCTGCACCATCGCGGTAAGCGCACCAATACCACCCAACGCGCCACTACTCCACACATAAGAGCGCAAAGCCGTATTACTACCATCGCGTTCTTGCACAATCAAATAACCATCCCGAACTAAGCGGGTTTCCTCCGTCAACACTTCATCCACATATTTCTTGATAACGCGGACAAAACTGTTTGCGCCGTAGGTATATCCAACACGATGATCTTGAGTACCGTCGTTATAGTTCAAGGTAGTCAGACGGTTTTCAGCATCATAGCCAGCGGTAAATTGATAACCGTCTTTGGTATAGCCCTGAATCAAATTA
>LUTY01000615.1 GCA_001640045.1 Candidatus Thiomargarita nelsonii
GCCTTGCGCGATTTTAATTTGAATATCATCCGCATTAACCAAATATTCTGTCGTCACACCAAAGCGCCCAGACGCCACCTGTTTAATGGCAGAACGCTTAGAATCTCCATTAGGCAGGGGCTTAAAACGTTCAGATTCTTCGCCACCTTCACCGGTGTTAGATTTACCACCGAGGCGATTCATGGCAATGGCTAAAGTCGTATGGGTTTCATAAGAAATCGAGCCAAACGACATGGCACCGGTTGCAAAGCGTTTGACAATCTCTGAGGCGGGTTCGACTTCAGAAAGCGGTATCTCAGCAAATTTAAAATCAAACAAACCACGCAGCGTTAATAAACGCTCATTTTGTTCATTAATTTCACGCGCAAATTCATCATACAAAGCGCGATTATTGCTGCGAGTAGCATGTTGAAGTTTAGAAATCGTTTCCGCTGTCCAAATATGATTTTCACCGCGCAAACGATAGGCAAATTCTCCACCCACATCTAAAGCATTGCGATACAAGGGCGCATTGCCAAACGCCACACTATGCCGCCGCACCGTTTCTTCAGCAATTTCGGCTAAGCCAACGCCTGACGTTTTACACTTCGTACCAGTAAAATACGCCTCAAGAAATTCATCCGAAAGCCCGAGCGCATCAAAAATTTGTGCCCCACAATAAGACTGATAGGTGGAAATGCCCATTTTTGACATCACCTTTAAAATGCCCTTGTTCACAGCCTTGATATAGCGTTTTTCGACTTCTTCCTGAGAAATTTCTTCAGGCAGCCTAATGGCAGAAAGGGTATCAAAGGCAAGATAGGGATTGATCGCCTCTGCCCCATAGCCAGCCAGTAGGCAAAAATGTTGAACTTCACGCGCTTCGCCGGTTTCCACAACTAAACCGGATTTTGTGCGTAAACCTTTGCGAATCAGATGATGATGAACGGCTGAAGTCGCTAACAGGGCTGGTATAGCAATATTATCAGCATTCAGCGCACGATCCGACAAGATTAAAATATTATTGCCAGCCAACACCGCCTCTTCAGCTTTATGACATAATTCAGCCAACGCCCCTTCCATGCCCGCCGCACCCAAATTGGCGGCATAGCACATATTCAAGGTTTTGGTACGAAATGCGCCTTCACTACGATACTCAATACGTCGTACCTTTTCTAAATCGGTATTAGTCAAAATCGGTTGATGAACTTCTAGCCGCTTTTGTAAATCTTCC
>LUTY01000616.1 GCA_001640045.1 Candidatus Thiomargarita nelsonii
TGTTTGATCACCTCACCATTACGGTTGTGTTCATCGACAAACATCTTACCGTCTTCGACTTTGGCGACTTTGGCATTGGTAATCCACTTAATATGGCGATGACGCATTTCGGATTCCAACATGCTCTTAGAATCGCCAACCCCCCCCAATCCCAAATGACCGATATACGGCTCACTGGTGACATAAGTCATAGGCACTTTATCACGACGTTTCGCCCTACACAGGGCGGTATCAACAATCATAGAATATTCATAGGCAGGACCAAAACAACTCGCGCCCTGAACAGCCCCAATAATCACTGGACCAGGATTATCCAACAATTGTTGATACCCTTCATAAGCCTTTTCTGCATGGTCTACGGTGCAAACCGAATGAGTAAAACCATCAAGAGGTCCGGCACCCTGCACCTCCTCAAAAGCCAGCTTAGGCCCTGTGGCAACGATCAGGTAATCGTAATCAACAGTTTCCCCATTTGCCAACATTATACGATTTTTATCAGCATCGATTTGGCTAGCCGTCTGAGCAATGAAATTAATTCTTTTGCGTTTCAGTGCCGGCTCAATGGCAAAGGTAATGTCCTTGCGCTTACGCCAACCTACACCAATCCAAGGATTAGAAGGGACAAATTGAAAATACTCTGAAGAATTAATAACAGTCACTTCATGCCTATTTCCCAATTCCGCCTTCATTTCATAAGCAGCGGGCATACCCCCAGTACCTGCACCTAATATGACGACATGTGCCATTTTGAGCCCTCCTACGGCAAAATATATTGATTTTACAGTTTTATTATTTATTTTATAAAACAGGCTTGCTAATTCTGCGCTTACAACCAATTTGTATCATAATTATTTTATAAAATACTTCCACAGAGAAAAAAATAGCTGTGTGCAATCATTGATTGAGATCTTTGAAATTAATTTCAAGCTAAATCTAACTGAATCATTCTCATGTTCAAACATTTAAAAGAAGACATTGCTTGCGTATTTGAACGCGATCCAGCGGCACGCACAACTTTTGAAATAATCACCAACTACCCGGGCGTACATGCAATACTCATACACCGCATGAATCACCGCTTATGGCAAGCGGGTTGGAAATGGCTAGCCCGTACTTTATCCACTTTTGCGCGTTGGATAACAGGCATAGAAATCCACCCAGGTGCGACCATTGGTCACCGTTTTTTTATCGATCATGGCATGGGCGTTGTGAT
>LUTY01000617.1 GCA_001640045.1 Candidatus Thiomargarita nelsonii
CAAATAAATGACCTCCGATGGTAAGCTGCGCGTTAAAAATCCTATTTTTTTAAAAAATAGGATTTTTGGGACTAATGTAGGGTGCGTCCTACGCACCGTCATCGGTACAATTAATTAAAATAATTAATGGGGCGTATGTATTAATGGTGCGTAGCACGTACCCTACACATATCTATTAATATCGAGGCAAGGACGCACCCGTTAGGCTAGCTTTTAAATGTGGGGTATAATTGAAAAGAGTTAAGTCAATATGTTTTCTGTCTATAGA
This sequence comes from Candidatus Thiomargarita nelsonii, assembly GCA_001640045.1. GTDB lineage: Bacteria > Pseudomonadota > Gammaproteobacteria > Beggiatoales > Beggiatoaceae > Thiomargarita > Thiomargarita nelsonii_A. The sequence goes on from LUTY01000617.1 coordinate 269, forward strand.
CGTTCAGAAAAATAAATTCAAATACGCTTGACAAAATATTTTTTATTTATGAAAAAAATATCAACCCAACTGCTAAAGGAAAAACTACAATGATTCCGATCTTATTTGAAAAACAATGTTGACTTGTGTAGAATACTATGCTCTTGAATTTTTGGAGCAAGCTCATGTTGGGCGTGGTTCACTCTTAATTGTACCGGTGCCGTTCTAGCTGACTGGAGACGCAGCTTTGGCACTAGAGTCATAGACGCACGCCAACTATTAAACGGAGGCAATCATGAACCTTAGAAGATTTTCCGCAATCATCAGCGGTTTGTTTATCGCCACTACTTTTACACTTGATGCTGCCGCTATAGAGCGGTCATGTAATGGGAAATACGAGATAAGGAATCCAAACACGGGCGGCAAAGTAACGTTGGAGGTTTTTGTCGCAAAGGGTACCTGTGGAAGTGTCGTTCCAAATAGATGCCGTATTAGGGCAAAAGATGCGGCGCACAAGTGCATGCAAATTCACTGGGACACCCGTTGGGAGAGGAAAAAACCGGAGCATTGTCAGCCAGGAGCGAGGGTACATAGCTATAGCATTACAGATCTTAAGCGTCGGATTGAAGAAAAAGCTTGCGCCGTTGGGTGGGGGACGAGGACAAAAGTGACGATAAAGCTTTTTGCTATCACTAGCGGAAAAACTAAATGTGGGAGCACAAAATTTATCCATAATTACGAGATTTTGCCTAAAATGTGCAAGTAAATTTCGTAGGGTGCGTCCCACGCACATTTTAAATGTTTGTCACAGTAGGCGATAAATCGCCTACTACGAACAGCTCAGTTAAAGCCAAGTCAGCTTTTAAGAAATCTGAAAAAATTGATATTTTAATGACTCATGCAGGCCCCCAATGTCCTGACTTACAAACTGGCTCTATATACCTAACAGAACTGGCAAAACGGAT
>LUTY01000618.1 GCA_001640045.1 Candidatus Thiomargarita nelsonii
ACCTCAGAGGTTTTAAAAACCTCTGAGGTTTAGATGCTGGATAAAACTTTTCTGGATAACTATATCTAAGCGAGTGCTATTAGTAGTATCATTAATATTCATTTTTCATCAAAGCAGCCGATTTGTCGCCGCCCTCTTGGGAACAACTTTATTAAAACCATGCACTCATTACAGATCCTCTCGTCAGCTTTTTTTGATATTTGCCGCTTGCGCTTAAAGCCACAAGATTTACCAGCCTCATCAATTTTGTTAGGCTTAACCCTATTATTTTATTTTGTCATCAGTGGGACATTGTCGCTGATACAATTCCCTATAAAAGATGCCATCTTATTGAGTATCGTAGAAATCGGTTTGCTCGTCGTATTGACGTGCAACCTAAAGCCGCTTCCCAAGGCGTGATGGGCAAAGTGAGGTAAATATCTCTCTTTTCAGCACGATAAAGACGGTGCGGTTGAAATTCGATTTCCAGATATATATCTCTCCCCATACCTGTTGCGGCTTGTCCACTCAAACGAATTTTTTGGCCTTGGATAACACCTTGGGGAATTTTTACGTTGAGTTTACGATTTATCATCCGTACTTGTCCCATGCTATCCCTTTCAGGTACTTGCAATTGTAAGATTCGAGTCGTGCCTTGATAGGCTTCTTCAAGACTGATTGCAATTTTAGTAGATTGCTTTTCCTCAGTCGTCTGAAAAGGACTCTGGTGTGTCGAGTGATGACGACCACCAAAAAGACTCTCAAAAAAATCACTGGAATCAAATTGAGCACCCGCGCCACCAAAGTGAGTTTCCCAACCTGGGGGTGGCCGAAATTCGTCACCCGCATGCCACCCCGTCCCTAATTGGTCATAAGCGGCACGTTTTTGTGAATCTTTGAGGACTTCGTAAGCTTCTCCAACTTCTTTAAATCGTTGTTCCGCATTACTTTCTTTACTGACATCGGGATGGTATTTGCTGGCTAATTTGCGGTAAGCGCGTTTAATTTCGTCTTGGGTAGCATGACGCGATACGCCTAATGTTTTGTAATAATCTTTATATTCCATTTTTCTTATTTCGCCCTCCCCTCACCTGCCACAGCAAGAAAGTTTATGAAGGCTTATATAAGCTTTGTTATTTGAGATTTCAAGGATAGATTTTAAGTTGAGTGTATAACCTTGTCCCAAACCTCAGAGGTTTTAAAAACCTCTGAGGTTTAGATGCTGGATAAAA
>LUTY01000619.1 GCA_001640045.1 Candidatus Thiomargarita nelsonii
AGAAAAAACCTGATCCACTGAGGTATAAACGACTACTTCGCTGGCATGAGCCAAGTGTATTGGCAACATTACCATAATCATATACATAAAAAAACGCATTTTTTTAAATCTCATATTATATCCTCGCTTGCTTGTTGGTTTTTAATTAGCGTTCAAACGCTTCTTGGAGCCAGTCAACCTCTTGCCCAGCATGACAATCACCGTTAACATAACTGCTTGGTACGCAAAATTGAGCAGTTTCCTTGGGTGGGATTATCCCCGGTAAGTGGCTGTGCCGGGTAAAACCACCGCCATTCTTTACTGTGAGTGGATTATGGCAGTTCACGCAGTTGACTTGCGCTGTCGGGGGACAAGGCACATGGTTGGCATTGCGTTCTGGTTGATGGTAAAAAGCACCATCACCGTGACAGTCGGCGCAGGTTCGGCGGAGTTCATCCAATTTGCCATGCACATGGTGGCAAACCGCACAGGTGATACCTTGACTGACATTTTCTAGCCTAACACCTCTCCCACCGGCAAGTGCTGCCTTTGCGGCATGACAGGGAAGGCATTCTGAAGTCACCTCGCCGTAGCGACCATCATAATTTTCAGTCAGTGTTTTTAAACTGTTCGCGTGTCCGCCCTGTTTCCAAGCAAAATACTCCTGATGGCGTTTATGTGCATGTCCATTGCCCCACCACTTGGATGAATTTCGTCCCTCAATAGGCTGGTCCTCATTGAAGAACATTGAGAGTGTCTTGCCGGGGCGGTAACCCACGGGAAAAAAGTAGATGCCGTCTTTTGAACGTCCTCGTGTGTGGCATTGCCCACACATTTGTGCATCCAACGATGAATAAATACGACCTAAACCAAAAGTTTTTACATGCCAATCTCCGGGGCCATGACAGGATTCACATCCAATCCCGGCTTCTACAAATTGACCCGTTTCTACATTGAGTCCCACAACATGGCAGCCGTTACACCGTTGCAGAGGAATAGGGGCATGCCAGCCATCCCAGCCAGTTTGTTTCCAGCGTTTGTAGCCCACTAGCCAGGCACCCGGCAGGAGGGTTTCCGTTTTCCCATCATGGCCCATAAATTGTTGTTCCCATTTATTTCCGATCACCCAGACGGCTTTTTGCGGTTCAAAAAGAAGGTTTGGGTTATCAGGCGAAAGAAATGATCAAAGAAAAGCAAGCGTAGCGAGTTTTTTTTTGGTGGGTAATGAAAAA
>LUTY01000620.1 GCA_001640045.1 Candidatus Thiomargarita nelsonii
TTGGAGAGGAGCAAGATGAAAAAAAATTTATTGATTGCAGTCACGACTTGGGCTGCACTGAGCGTTGCAACAGTCCCAAGCTTTGCAGAAGGTGATGCTGCGGCTGGCAAAACCAAATCTGTTACTTGTGCTGCCTGCCATGGTCCTGACGGCAACAGCTCTGTTCCCCAGTGGCCAAAACTGGCAGGTCAAAGTGCCAGTTACATTGCTAAACAATTGAAGGATTTTAAAGCCAAACGACGCAATGATCCCAGTATGAGTCCTCAAGCCCAGATGTTGAATGAGCAGGATATAGAGGATCTCGCGGCCTATTTTGCCAGTCAGTCTCCCAACCCGGGCAGCGGCAATCCGGCTTTGCAGATGGCGGGCAAAAAGGTTTACCGGAAAGGTAATATAAAAGCCTTTGTGATCGCATGCGTCGGTTGCCATGGTTTAACTGGGAAGGGTAATAAAGCTTTGTTAGACTCTGTTAAGGCTCCATCTATTGTAGAAGCACCATTTATTGCCAGTCAACATGCTATGTATGTAGCAAAACAAATCAGGGCATTTAGAGACGGTGCTCGCACTAATGATGTCGGGCGGATCATGCGGAACATTACGGCTAAAATGACCGACGAGGAAATTGATGCCGTTGCTGAATATATCGCGGGGCTCCATTAATCTTTAGGACATGTGCAAAGTGCTGCTTTGCACTCCTGACGCTCTGGAGTGCAAAGCAGCGCTTTGCACGAGGAAATTGTTGATGAAAATCTATTTTTGGAAAGAATTTGCCGCTGTTATTATGTTACTTGCGCCATTGGCGTGTTTTGGTGAATCTAACATTCGTGTTGACGATCCTTGGGTACGAGAAGCCCCGCCGATTGTCAAAGTGTTGGCTGCTTATATGATCATCGAAAATCCCACTTCTGAGATGCGAATTCTAATAGGCGCAACAGCCACTTCCAGCTTTAATAGTGTAGAGATACATAAAACTGTCATCAAGGATGGTATGATGCAAATGAGGCATCAGCCACAACTCATTATTCCTCCAAAAAGTCAAGTGGTTTTGAAACCAGGTAGTTATCATTTGATGCTTATGGGGTCTAAAAAATCTCTTATCGCGGGTGATAAGGTGGATTTGACTTTGAAATTTGCCAATGGAGAGGAAATTAGCATAGTCGCGCCGGTACGCAAGTCTAAATAAAATTCGACGCAGAGCGTCGAGGCATGCA
>LUTY01000621.1 GCA_001640045.1 Candidatus Thiomargarita nelsonii
TCCATTCCCGAAACAACTTTTTCTCGTTCCCACGCTCTGCGTGGGAATGCCTGCCCTCCCGCTCCGCGTCCTGCTACATTCGCCTGCCCCCCCAAAACCAACAAACAAGGTGTCAATACCAAAGTCAACAGCGTTGCAAACGCTAATCCTCCCGCTATCGAAGTCGCTAACTGCGTCCACCACTGCGTCGATGGCGCACCAAAACTGATTTGTCGCGTGACTAAATCAATATTCATCGCTAATACCATCGGCATTAATCCTAAAATCGTCGTTACTGCGGTGAGTAACACTGGACGTAAGCGTTGGGCGCAGGTGCGTAATACCGCTTCACGCATTTCCAATCCTTCGGTGCGGAGAATATTAAAAGTATCAATCAGCACAATATTGTTGTTGACGACAATGCCCGCTAAGGCAATAACGCCTATCCCACACATCACAATTCCAAAGGGTTGTTGTGTGATCAGTAAGCCCAGTAATACCCCAATTGTGGACAATATCACTGCACTTAAAATCAGCAGCGTTTGATAAAAATTATTAAATTGTGCGACCAAAATTAGCGTGATAATAAACAGTGCCGTCATAAAAGCGCGTGATAAAAAAGCTTCCGCTTCACGTTGTTCCTTGTCTTCTCCTTTAAAAGTTAACGTCACCGCCTCCAAACCAGAGCCAGCCGTATTTTGCGCTAACCAAGCCCGAATTTCCTTTAATTTGTCATCCACTAATATCCCTTCTTCAACACCTGCTTGTACCGTTAAGACACGCCGCTCTTCGCTACGTTTAAGAATACCCACGCGGGGTTGCGCGATTCGCTTAACAAATAAACTAATGGGTACTAAACCCACTTCGGTTTGAATCCGGAGCTGATCTAATTGATCCAATCCGCGAGATTCAGTCGGAAAACGGATGCGTATCTCTAATTCTTCATCAGCATCATTGGGACGGTATTCCGCAACTTTGATACCATTAGTGATTAATTGCACGCCATTGCCAACGCTGGTAATATCTGCCCCAAAACGGCTGGCTTGGGTACGATCCACCACCATTTTCCAATCAATGCCCGGTAAAGGGCGGCTGTCTTCAATATCTACTAAACCTGCTATCGTTTGTAAAGCGGCAACCAATTCAGCAGCGGCGGGATTCAATAATGCAGGATCGCGGGCACTGATTTCGATTTTGATGGGCTTGCCCGCACCGGGACCATCTTCTTGCT
>LUTY01000622.1 GCA_001640045.1 Candidatus Thiomargarita nelsonii
GAAACGCTTTACGGTGCAAGGTATTTTTAGCGTCGGTATGCATGAATTTGATAGCGCACCTATCGCTAGGTCACTTTCATTCTCAACTTCATACTTAACTTCAGCAGTGGAAGAATCTTTAAGAGTTAAGCGGATGATGCAAGAACCGGCACCCGCTCCAAACCCCACCCAATATCTCAACGCCCGACTACCGTAAACGAGATTAATCGTGCTATCGAGAGTGAGAGATTTTTTTGACGGTGCCGAGTTTTCAATACTGGCATACTTTCCGTTTTCTTTTAAGGCTTTTGTGAGCTCCTCTTTTGCCAATAAAACCCATTGTTGATTCAGTCTCTTTGCATCTTGAGTTTGCTCCTTAGAAGAGACTTTTTCTCCAGCTGGTCGAAATGAAAAAAAATCAATTAGTTAAATAAATTGTCCCGTACTGAGGGTAATTAGAAACTGTAAACGTAAGCAATGCCAATTTTTAGCCGCTCCGAACCGAACCACGCGGAGTCTCTTGTAAACCCACGCTCTTCAAGTTCGTCCTGGCGATCAAACAAGTCGGAAGAGACAATATAAAAAAGATCAAAAGCGAAGCCATGGTTGCCCCACAGTTTTTTGATACCAACACCAGCAGTAATGCCTTCAAAACTCTCAGATTTACAAAATAAATACAAACAACTGGTCTCGAGCTTGAGTATGCCGTTGGTACCATAATGGACAGAAAGTCGAGGGTTCCACCCTCCATCTCTACCCAAATAGTACTGAAGGCCAACATCATAGCCAACATCCGCAAAAACTGTTGTCCCCCAGCCAGCTGAGACGCTCAAATTCTTGATGGGATAAAACTCAAAATTAGCACCCAGAATGCCGTAGGGTATGCCTAGTCCAACAGCCACATCAAACGATGCGGCAAAAAGATTTGGACTCGCAGCTAACATGCAAGCCGCGATAGTAGAACGTAGGTAGTTTTTTTTGAGTTTTGTTTTCATATTTGGTTTTTCCTTAATTAAAATTGAAATCAATATCGACATTCTATCAATAATTTGTAAAAATGGCTAATTTGGGTAGCAGTACAAGTGAGCACGACTTCAAGCGTCCGATTGCCAAAGCAGGTTTGCAACTTGATCTGCAACGTAAAAACGTCTTAGATGGTGCTGCAAACCCGGCAGAAGAAGGTTGTGCGGTGTTGCTTGCGCTACAAAACGGTACCATTTCCCAGGAACG
>LUTY01000623.1 GCA_001640045.1 Candidatus Thiomargarita nelsonii
AACCATCACGAAGTCCACATTGTCCCTGAGCTAGATTGGTGGCACTTTGCATGGCCGTTTTCCAATTTTGCTCGCCAAAACAATTCGCATTTTTCAGCCAGAACTGCCCAGTTCTGTTATCTGTGACAGTTCCATCGCCGTTATCAGTATAGCGAGACGACTTAGCACGTTGCCGTTCTAACTGGTTCGCGTTTTCGTCGCTTGGGCGAGCGTCAGAGCCGCTGCGTTGTGGTGTGTTATGTTGTGAGCAGCCGGTGATTAAAAAGCTAAGGCTGAACAAGAGAATTAAATAGTAGTGCATGGTAAATTCCTTATAGAGTAAATGGATGGGTGATAGTCCCTTAGCAGCTATCACCCATCAAAACCAAATTGACACGATAGTTTACAATATCCAGACCACTGTAAATGGTTAACCGTTTAATAATAGGAGTCCAAGATTTATCTTGGAACTTGATTAAAAATATATATATAAAAATCACTCTAAGGTATCGAAAAATTAACAAACGGTTATTTTGACGTCCAAGATAAATCTTGGACTCCTCTCTCTATTTACCATTTCCCATCTCTCACCACATCCGATTTTAGCTTGAGTTTTTTCACTTGCTCATCTGAAATCTCGACACCTGAATCATCTTGTTGAGGCGCAAAGCCTTTTTTATTATCCATTTCTTTAACTGACTTCACTTGGGAAAGGATATTGGATTGTTCAACATCTCCCTTATGTTCATCATAGAGATCGAACCAAGGAAAACCATATTGTGTGTAAGTTTTGGCTGTCACTGGTGTTGATGGTGCTTTTTTTCCGGTAATCTGCTCATACATCATACTATTGACGATATGAACGTAGACGCGCCCAAAGTGGTTTTCATCCCATGTTTCTACACCATATTTATCGGGATAAATCTTTTGTTTCATTTTGCCACCGGCTGCCAATCCCATCTCGCTACCTCCGAATTCTTCCTCAAATTCACAACAAACAACGTCGGATTCTTCTGTTGGGAAGCCTCGCGTTGCTGCTGCTATTTTGGGTGGTTCTTCGGGAAATCGACCCGGCTTTGGCTCGAAAACAATGATTTGAATGCCGCCAAATTCCTCTTTACCAGAGACTTGTCCCTCAACGGTATATCCCATGCCGAGCGGCATGGCAATAAATTGGCGAATGTAACCATCACCTGCATTGATGCCATCTAACCAGGGCTGATCGGGAA
>LUTY01000624.1 GCA_001640045.1 Candidatus Thiomargarita nelsonii
GGTTGCTGGCTCTATTAGCTTGCAGCTAAAAAACGTTCCTTGGGACCAAGCATTGGATATTATTCTTGAAGCGAGAGAATTGGGCATGCGACGGATCGGTAATGTCGTTATAATCGATCTCAAAAAGAATCTTGATGCTCGTAAGCAGCGTGAATTGGAAGCACAGAAAAAAATCAAGGCACTTGAACCCCTTCAAACGGAATTTATCGCCATCAATTATGCAAAGGCTAAGAATCTTGAGAAACTCCTAAAAACGAGGGATGACCATTCATTTCTGTCGGCACGGGGAAGTGTTTCTACTGATGAAAGAACGAATACATTAATCATTCAAGATACCCGATCCAAAATGACAGAAATTCGGAAATTAATTGTTTCCTTGGATACGCCTATACGTCAAGTCTTGATTGAGTCTAAAATTGTGATTGCGAACAGTAATTTTAACAAAGATTTAGGTGTCAAATTTGGCTACAGTGCCAATAAAGACTTGGGCAATGGATATGGGGTTGTGTTAGGCGGTAAAGTTGAAGGTGATACTGAGTTTTCTGGTGGTACCGCATTTACGACGGGGGATGCGACTGAAAACTTTATGGTGAGTTTGCCCGCCAATGCTGCAAACCCTGCGAGTGTTGGATTAGCGATTGGTAAAATTGGTAGTTACTTATTACAATTGGAACTGTCAGCTATGCAGTCAGAGGGGAATGGAGAAATTCTCTCCAGTCCACGTCTTATCACGGGCAATCAACAAGAGGCTTTTATCATACAAGGAACGCAATTCGGTGTTCTGACAGCCGGGGGGGTTGGCATTCCCGGCACGATAGAATGGAAAGATGCCACCATTGAACTTAAAGTCACGCCGCAAATTACGCCAGATGATCGTGTTAACCTTGAGTTATCTGTGAAAAAAGATGCGCCAGGGGTTGAAATCAACGGTCTTACCAGTATCGACAAACGTGAACTAAAGACAAACGTGCTCGTTAATAATGGTGAGACTATTGTGTTGGGTGGTGTTTATGAGCGAACTACCAGCAAAGCCTTCAATAGAGTACCCTTTTTTTCTGACCTACCTTTGCTAGGTCATCTCTTCAAAAATCGCTCAAACAGTGATCAAAAATCCGAACTCCTGATTTTTGTTACCCCAAAGATTTTAAAAGAAAGCAATTAAGGGTGCCCAAGATAAATCTTGGGTGGCCGTTAACGCTTCGACTTG
>LUTY01000635.1 GCA_001640045.1 Candidatus Thiomargarita nelsonii
TATTGATAATATTCAATATATTGAACTATATGAAGACGAACTAAAACTAATAAAACCTAGACGAGCTAACCATTGAAGAATTGGACTTAAAGCCACTTGACAATTCTCTCTCTTTTTTGGAAACAACGGATTCTAGGCAAATTATTCAGTCTATTGCTACCCAAAAAATGAAACAAGCCATAGAACTGAGCCAAAACAATCAAAAACAAGCCGAACAGTATAATCGAGTTATTCAAGAAATTGAAAAAGCCATTGAAGAAATGGTTGGCTGGGATATTAAGTTTAAACTGGAAGCTAAACCGTTTAACCTCTTTTTGGAAATTGATCAGAAACGCTTAGAATTTGATGTACTTCCTGATGGTTTAAAGTCGATTATTAGCCTGCTCGCTGATCTTATTAGGCGGCTAGATCAAATCGTGTGGATTGATGATTGCAATGTTTTAGAACATCATTTTATTTTATTTCTTGATGAAATTGACATTCATCTACATCCGGCTTGGCAACGTAAGATATTGCCTGTGATACAAAAAATTTTTCCCAATGCCCAAATTTTTGTCTCGACACATTCACCTTTTGTGGTAGGCTCTGTCAGTGACGCTTATGTCTATACTTTTCAATTAAAAGAAAGTGGCGTATCGATCTTGGACAAAGTAGAAAACTCTCAGGCTGGAAATAGTTATTCTATGATTTTAGAAGATATTTTTGGGGTTGAAGAAAGTTTTGATGATGAGACAGAAGCCGAATTTCGTCAATTTTATCAATTAAGAGATGACATTATGCACGGTGATGATGAAAAAATAAATGAATGGTTACAAATTGCTCGTCATTTGATGGAAAAAGGCATAGAAGTCACAGATATTGTTGGGATGGAGTTGCGCCAAATGTCACGTATTTTGAAAAAGGATTTATCAATATGATGAAATTGACGCGCCCTCCGAAGCCAGCCTATTTGGATGGATATAAAGAATGGGGAAGAAAATATGCGCTCAAGAAACAACAAGGATTGAAACCTAAGTGGCATAAAAAAATAAAGCAATGGGAAAGACTGAAAAAAGATTTAGCAGAATTAACAGCCGATCATTGCTCTTTTTGTGATAGTTATCCATTGGCGGCTAAAAACAAGCAAACTATCGAACATTTCAGACCCCGAAGTAGTTACCCAAAATTGGCTTACGTCTGGCATAATCTGTTTCTCTGTTGTGAAACTTGTCAAACAGCAAAAGGCGACGACTTTAAGAAAAATTTACTCAAACCAGATGCGGAAGAATACGAATTTAATCGTTATTTTATTGTCAATTTCAAAACGGGTGATATTGAAGTCAATACTCGGGGCTCTAAAAAAGACCAAGAACGGGCAAAAATAACGATTAGAATATATGGTTTAAACAGCTATGGCAGACCAAAAGCACGAGCGGATCATTATAATTGGGTTAAAAATCAAGTAAGAAAAAAAAAATTAAACAAGGATAAGGATATAGATATTCTATCTTATCGCTTTATGTTTGTTTAGGTGGCTTAATACCAAGATCGGCATTCACAGTAGTAAGTTTCTTAAGGAAATTTTATCCAAGAATTTTTGTTACTACTCAGCCTCTTGTCATTTCGACCAGCGGGAGAAATCTTATGCCACTAGCCGCATAAGATTCTCCCGCTGGTCGAAACGAAGTAACGCTAGTAAATGACAAACCAAAGATTTTATAGGCTGAGCAGTTACGAATTTTTATTTAAAAAGAAGACCCATAAATAAGTAGCCCTAAGTGCGCTATGGAATAAAGGGCTGATACTCCCTAGTTGACAACTTGAAACGCTTGCCAATTTGGTATAATAGTTGTCAATGAAATTGTTATCTGATGTTCTTTGTGTTCTATATTATTAATAAAGGAGAGTTAAAAATGACTCAGCAAAACACTCAATCTGTAAAAACTGAAGCTGAAAAACCCCAATATGTCAAACCCGAGGTGATTGCGAGCTATAGTGAGCAAACACTTGAAAAGGAATTTGCTAACGTGTATGGAGACAGTTTTGTTGACCTTTTTGGGTCATAAGTATTAGTCCAAGATAAATCTTGGACTCCAAAATAGCCAAACAAGGGCTCCTTGATTGATAATCAAGGGGCTTTTTTTACATATTTGCTCAGGAGTGCGTACCTTGCACATGCACAGGAGTGCAAGGCGTACCTTGCACATTTTGAAAGGTAAAAATCATGGGATTCAAATGCGGAATTGTTGGCCTACCCAACGTAGGGAAATCTACCTTATTTAATGCGCTGACTAATGCCGAGATACAAGCAGAAAATTATCCATTTTGTACGATTGACCCCAATGTGGGTATTGTCCCCATGCCCGATCCCCGTTTAGATGTCTTAGCGAATATCGTCAAGCCCAAAAAAATCATCCCCACCACTATGGAATTTGTGGACATTGCTGGCTTAGTGGCGGGCGCGTCTAAAGGTGAAGGCTTAGGCAATAAATTTTTAGCTAACATCCGTGAAACTCAGGCCATTGCCCATGTTGTGCGCTGTTTTGAAGATGACGATGTCACGCATGTGGCTGGCAAAATCGATCCGCTGCGCGATATTGAAATCATTAATACAGAATTAGCTTTGGCAGACTTAGATACGGTAGATCGTGCCTTGCAACGAGCGACTAAAAATATTAGAAGTGGCAAAAAAGAGGGGTTGGCACAAAAACAATTATTTGAAAAAATTCATGCCCATTTAAACAATATGCAGCCTCTCCGCGCATTGGCACTCAATGAAGAGGAAGAAATTTTATTGCGCGATTTACATCTATTGTCCGTTAAACCGACGTTATATATTGCCAACGTTGCCGAAGATGGCTTTGAAAATAATCCCTATCTTGAGCAAGTGGGTGAACTGGCGGCGGGTGAAGGGGCACAAGTGGTTGCGGTGTGCGCCGCAACGGAGGCTGAATTGGTGAGCCTAGATGCTGAAGAAAGACAAGAATTTTTGGATGAAATGGGTCTCAGTGAACCGGGCTTAAATCGCGTTATTCATGCTGGCTATAGGCTATTAGGTTTACAAAGCTTTTTTACAGCCGGACCCAAAGAAGTCCGTGCTTGGACAGTGTGTGTGGGGGCGACTGCGCCAAAAGCCGCCGCCGTCATTCACACCGATTTTGAAAAAGGCTTTATTCGGGCAGAAGTCGTTGCTTATGATGATTTTGTCACTTGCAATGGAGAACAAGGCGCAAAAGAGGCGGGTAAATGGCGGTTAGAGGGTAAAGATTATATCGTGCAAGAGGCGGATGTGATGCATTTTCGGTTTAATGTTTAAAAGTAACTTTTGAAATGCGCGATGAGTTGGTTATCAGCCCAACGAGGCATTGAGAGAATATCTTGAAAAATCCACAATGACCACCCATGAATAAATGTTACGTCGTGCAAGGTACGCCAGGAACGTAAGACGTACACATTTTATCTTACGTTCCAGGCGTACCTTGCACTCGATATCTAATTGCGAATTTTTCGCTTATGACAGTAATAATAAATGCTTTTTCATGTACCCCAAAAAGCACTACCATAACAGTGCAAACCAGACAAGGAAATAATATTGATAATATTCAATATATTGAACTATATGAAGACGAACTAAAACTAATAAAAC
>LUTY01000626.1 GCA_001640045.1 Candidatus Thiomargarita nelsonii
TCCCACGCTCTGCGTGGGAAACGAAGTAACGGAGCGGAGCGGAGATCATGCCTGCCTCGACGCTCCGCGTCGAAAGGTTCGCATTGACGCGCTGGTGCCTGGGAACCAGATAATTGGAAGATTTTTTTTATCATACTACAGTAATAACAACCAAAATGAACAATCCTCAAACTCATTATGCCGTCATGGGCAATCCCATTGCTCACAGTAAATCACCTTTGATTCATACTGCATTTGCCCAACAAACGGGGCAAGCTATGCAATATACTGCCATTTTAGTAGCTGAAGGCGAATTTGTCCAAGCCGTGGAAAGGTTTCAAGCCTCTGGTGGAAAAGGCTTAAATATCACCGTGCCCTTTAAACAAGCCGCGTGGGCATTGGCTGATCAACGCAGTCAAAGTGCTGAGCGGGCAGGTGCCGTTAATACTTTATGGTTTGATGAACAAGGACGGCGCATCGGAGAAAATACCGATGGTATTGGCTTAGTGCGCGATATCATCCAAAATCACGGGGGACAGATTGAGGGGCAGCGTATATTAATACTTGGCGCCGGGGGAGCGGTGCGTGGCGTTCTGGAACCTTTACTTCAAGCAACACCCGCTCAATGCGTGATTGCTAATCGCACCGTATCTAAGGCGGAAACATTGGCTGAATTATTTGCTGCAAATGTCACTGCTTGTCCTTATGACGCTTTACAAGGTCAATCTTATGACTTGATTATCAACGGCACTTCAGCCAGTTTGCAAGGAGAATTACCGCCCTTGCCCGATGGTTTAGTAGCCGAAGGCGGTTGGTGTTACGATATGATGTATGCCAGCACCGCCACCCCTTTTGTGCAGTGGGGACAAAAACAAGGGGCTGTATTGGCATTGGATGGTTTAGGTATGTTGGTAGAACAAGCGGCAGAATCATTTTACCTCTGGCGCGGTGTCAAGCCAGATACCGCGCCGGTGATTCAAACTGTACGTGAACAGCTTGTCAAACCTTGATGAAAAGGTACTTGTTCAGTTATCAGTTATCAGTTATCAATTAAGTTGATAGGAGTCCAAGATTTATCTTGGACTTGAGAATTCAACCTTAGCACCTATCATCGAGCTTATCAGATAAAAATAACCGTTTATCAATTTTCCGACACGCTAGAGCGATTCTTTTATATATTTTTATCCAATTCATAGGAAATACCTGAAGGGGGAGTTAGGGGAATTA
>LUTY01000627.1 GCA_001640045.1 Candidatus Thiomargarita nelsonii
CGTTTGCTATTTTTGGATAGCTCTTCTTATCGTATTCATAAACAACAACTTGAGTGGTTAAGGATACAATTGGCTGATTATAAAAAACGAGTGTTGTTATTTGTACACCATCCGCCGCTATTATGTGAGTGCCTGTTTATGGATGAATGCCATCCTTTGCAAAATATCGACGAAGTTTGGCAGACATTGGATCAATTACCACAAATTAAACATATTTTTTGTGGACATTATCATACTGAGAAAACGGTACTAAATAATGGAAAATCTATCCATTTGACACCTTCAACCATTTTTCAAATTGATACAGAGAATCCTCAATTTGCCATTGAACATAGCAAACCTGGGTGGCGCATGATTGAGTGGGTGGGTGAAAAAGTACAAACTTATGCGGAATATTTATAGCACCACCGCCATGAGCTAAACCTCATGGCTAAAAGCTCAAGTCCCCTAAAGGGGACTACTTAACAACTGGTTTTTTTTCTCGTTCCCACGCTCTGCGGCGTGTTCTCGTTCCCACGCTCTGCGTGGGAATGCCTGCCTCGACGCTCTGCGTCGAATTATTTAGAAACAACGCCGGGAGGTAGTTTTTCCACATAAAGCTGTTGGCTTGGGAATGCGAAAGCGGCACCTTCGTCTTCGATAATCTTCATAAATTCAAGCATATTTTCTTCACGGATACGCAACCATTCCTCCCATTTTGTTGTTTTAGTGAAATAGTACAACAAAATGTCAATAGAACTTTCATTAAATTCAACCAGATAAACAAACGTGACAACCTTATTGGCGGTTTCAATATCGGGATGATTTTGCAGATAATCTTTGATTCGTTGCGTGATACGTGTCACTTGATCACGGCGGGTACGATATTCTAAACCAAGACGCATTTTAATACGTCGATTAGTCATCTGACTCCAATTGGTAACCGCCGAATTGACGAGCGTCGCGTTTGGAACCGTGACAATGGCTTTAGAAAAAGTACGGATTTTTGTCGCTCGTGTTCCAATTTCTTCCACAATACCTTCAACATCAGGTGTCATAATCCAATCGCCCTGCTTGAACATTTTATCGAAGATAATCGTTAAAACACTAAAAATGTTAGCCAAAGTCTCTTTCGCCGCCAAAGCCACTGCCGCACCGACAAGAGTCATACTCGCTAGCAGCCCTATTACATTAATCCCCCACTCATTCAAAATAGCGGTTAAACCA
>LUTY01000628.1 GCA_001640045.1 Candidatus Thiomargarita nelsonii
GCGGCAAAGCGGGTGGTAATCCGGCAACTTGCTGGCGAAACGCGCTCCAAAATGCGCCATAAGCTTGACGCAATTGCAAAGCATCATGCGCCAACCATCGCACCACTAACAATCCACCCACACTGGTAGCCGCGCTGTAAAGATTATTTTGGGCTGTTAAGAGACTACGGGCAAATTCTAATTGCTCTTGAGCATTATCAGCGGCATAAATTAGCGTAGCGTAAGCGATGCAGCCGTTGAAACCGGCTGGCGCGGTCAAAATTTTTTGCAAATCGCCGTCAAAGTGCAACGCATCCGCCCACAATAGACGCTCAGCGCGTCGCACTTCCCAAACGTCCCTGATTAAACCATGCGTCAGTTTTTCACCGCGAGCAGTACGCCCAAAAACTAAAATATCACCCGCTAACAGCCTAGCATAAGGCTTGAGAGAGATTCGAGTCAAGCGGCGCATTCTGGCACCATCAAATAAAATCGTTTCTTGCGGTAGCCATTCTAACCAACAATCATTGTCCACATCCAATCGGATATCTAAACAACAATCTCTACCGACTGAACGGTAAACCTTTTCTGCCGCTTGTGTCGTGACTAGCACTGATGCCCCTGCCTCGACGCTTACATCTATATCTAAATAATCGCCGCCTACCAAACCACCAGAAGTCGTCAAAATTGTCGCTGTGAGCGGCTCTTCTTTGGCGACTTCTGGGAATAAAACTCGAAGAGGTTCATGTTGATAGAGTTGAGTCAGGCGAGTTTGTCCGCTTTTGGCGGAACAGGTGAGTTGGGCAGTGCCGTGTACTTGTGATTTCACTTTTGCAACCCTACTCAAATGGCCAAATATCGCCGTACTTCAGAGCCCACCATTTCATCAGCATTTCCCTCAAGCACCACTTCGCCCCGTTCCATCACAATATACTCATTAGCAAGGCTAAGAGCAAATTCAAAATATTGTTCTACCAGCAAAATGGCCATATCTCCGCGCTGCCCAAGCCATTTGATGACTCGTTCAATGTCTTTAATGATGGATGGTTGAATGCCTTCGGTGGGTTCGTCTAATACGAGTAAACGGGGACGAGTGACTAAGGCACGCGCAATGGCAAGTTGTTGTTGTTGTCCGCCGGAGAGATCGCCACCGCGTCGCCCTAACATGTCTTTTAATACCGGGAAAAGTTCAAAAATATCATCGGGAAGGTGGTGTAAACTGCGGG
>LUTY01000629.1 GCA_001640045.1 Candidatus Thiomargarita nelsonii
GTACGGTACCAATGATGATTTTAGTGGATTTTTTCATGAGAGTCTATCTCCTTTTGTTAATGTATTAAAAAAACGCGGGAGATAGGATACAAAGATAGGCAGTAACAAACTTCTCAGAAGTGTAACAAAATGTAACAGACGTCCAAGATAAATTTTGGACTCCATTTAACGATTTCCAAGTTTTTCGTTAATAAGTGCCAGTAATTTTTTTGCCCCGTCTAATTGAGGCTCCAGTTTAATCGCCTCTTTGAGAGCAGCTTGTGCTAATCCATAATCGCCACGATGCCAATAAGCGAGCCCTAATATTGCAAAAGCCTTAGCATTATCAGTATCCAAACCAATAACTCGTTGTAAATGGGAAATACTCTCAGCAAAACGCAGTTGAGCCAAATAGATAACCCCCAGTTTTAAATGAGCTGGCACGGATTGTTCATTGCTCTCTAGTGCTAATTGATAACTTTGTTCAGCCAGTGTCTTTTCACCGGCTTGCCAGTATTTATCACCTTGAGCAATTAAGCTTTCGACAGAGGGCGATTGTGCGAAGCTTGGAACCATTACCAAAAAGAGGTATGTTCCAAATATTATGTTAAATGGTCGCATGGAATATCCTTTAATAAACGTGCAAGGTACGCCTTGCACTCCGACATATTTCTCGTTCGTAGTAGGCGAAAAATCGCCTACTAAATGGCTTATAGCCCTTTACTTAAAGGAACCTTTACCGTAACGTTCCTCATAACCTTTACGGACATCATCAAGCGCTTTTTTGCCTAAACCATTGAAATACCAAGCATGACCATCAATCGGTTTGAAGTACTTGGTGAGCAGGCGATCTGCTTCTTTTTTGCCGACGAGTTTTTTCAGCTCAGGAATGAAAGAAAAATAAGTGTGTTTAACCACCTCATACATGCCATGCCACCAAGTATAATCGGGGCCACTCATGGCAGCACCGTGACGAGCACGACGCCCTTCGTGATGCCAAATTTCCCACCAAACCCATTCTTGGCGGGTGAAAAGTGCGAAACGGTATTGATAAAAGCCAATACGGAATAAATGGCCATCGGCATGTTTTCGGAAGGGATGGAAATGAATGTGGCGTGAATCAATCCGTGTGGATGACCAATTGATGCCGCCCCCTTGGATAAGGATATCCACAGGAAGACGTTCAGTCAATTGTTGTGCTTTTTCAATGTTGGGCGGATAGCC
>LUTY01000630.1 GCA_001640045.1 Candidatus Thiomargarita nelsonii
CTTGGACTCCTACCTACTTTAAAAATTTAGGGAAAAATCCAATATAACAAGGTTTTGACTTATCCCTGCTTATAATGTAAAATTGATTTCGACAATTAATGAATACTAGACTAACTTATGAAAGACAATGAAGAAAAAACATCGTGGCATCACTTGCTCGCCAAATTATTAGAGGAATTGCTATCGCCTGTAGGTATTTCAGTCCATCCCCAACTGCCGATTATGACTGATCCACCAGAGGCAGATATATTGCTCCTGCGGAGCGATTCTGACACATGGACACCTGAACAATTTTCCCGTTTGCCTGATGGAATCCGAGATAGCCAAGCCAGTCATATTCTTTTGGAATTTAAATATACTGAATCGGTTAATAAGGCAGCCATTCGACAAACCTTGGGATACGATACGTTTTATAAACGGGTTAAACGGTTGAGCGATAAAGAAGTACAAACCTTTTTGCTCAGTGCGAAAAAACCGCAGTCCCAGAATTTGGCAGAAGTGGGTTACGAAAAAAGCACCAAACACAAAGGAGTGTATCATAATCGTGAAAATTGGTTATTAGAAAAAATACCATTAATCTCATTAAATGAGTTATCAGATGAGACTCACAATGCGTGGGTTAAATGTTTTGCCAGTCACAAAAAAGAAAAAGAAAAAGCCTTTAAAATATTAGGTGACTCTGGTTTGAAGTTGATGACGCTCCAGTTAAAATGGTTTTTGGCTGGGTTGTGGGAATATTGGTTTAGCTTGGAGGAAAATGAAATGTCACTTGAACTGACACCAAAACAGATTACCGAAATGGGTAAAATGTGGGGAGATGTCTATCTCTCAGGATTGGGGGTAGAAGAACGATTGGCGGGTTTGCCACCCAAAGAGGTTATGAGCCACTTTAAGCCGCAAGATGTTTTGCCTTATTTTAAACCGCAATTGGCAAAATTATCCCTTGATGAAATTGAAAAATCCCTTGATGAAATTAAGGCGCTTGAAAAATACCTTAGTCAATTGAAGCAAAAAGCAAAACGCTAATCACAAGCGAAGTTGTTAGAGCAGGTTTCATCGTGGAAGGAGTGTACGCCTTGCACTCCTTAAGGCAATGCCATTAAGTTTCAGGTATTTAGGGAAAAATCCAATATAAGCCATTTCTCGTTCCCACGCGGGGCAAAGGAATGCCTGCTTGGACGCTCCGCGTCCTGCAAAAAAAAA
>LUTY01000631.1 GCA_001640045.1 Candidatus Thiomargarita nelsonii
TTTTAGGTGCCAGTAGGGCAACCTGTGAGAGTTCGAGTCTCTCCTTTCGCACCATAATTATTATATATATATTAACAATAAAATAATAGGTTTAAGACATGCAAGTATCCGTAGAAGCGACGAGTGGTGTCAAGCGTCGTCTGACAATTGGGATACCTCAAGAAAGTATCAAACCAAAAATCCAAGATCGTCTCAAATCTTTGGCGCAAAAATCCAAAATCAATGGCTTTCGACCGGGAAAAGTGCCCATGCGAGTGGTCGAGCAAAGATATGGTCAAAAGGTGCGCGAAGAAATTGCAAGTGAAGTCATACAGCTCACTTTTAGCGAGGCCATCGCGCAAGAAAAGCTCTATCCTGTTGGTGAACCTAGCTTTGATTTAAAAAGTGACATTAAAAAACTTGAACAAGGTTTATCCTATACTGCTGCCTTTGAAATTTCACCTGATATTACCACATTGCATGTAGACGGATTAGCTGTCGAAAAGCCCGTAGCAGAAGTCACTGATGCTGATGTTGATACCCTGTTGTATCGCTTACGCCAACAACGTCAAACATGGAATGATGTTGACCGTCCTGCGAGTGATGGAGATCGCCTGATCATTGATTTTGTCGGTACCATCGACGGTAAGTCTTTTACAGACAATGAATTTAAACAAGTGCCGTTGATATTGGGACAAAAGGATTTTATTGTGCCCGGCTTTGAGGAAAAATTAATGGGCGCGAGCAAGGGAGAGCAGCGCGAATTTGATTTAAGCTTTCCTAAAGAGTATCAAAACCCGACATTTGCCGGCCAAACTGTGCATTTTGTGGTACAGGTATTAAATGTCAATGAATCGGTATTGCCTGAGATAAATGAAGAGTTTATAAGATTGTTTGGTGTTGAAGATGGCCGTCTTGAGACTTTACGTTCTGATGCACGTCGCAATATGGAAAATGAATTAAAGTATGTGACAAGAGAGAAACTCAAGCAGCAAATACTTGGGGCTTTGGTGATGGCAAATCCTATCGAAGAAGTCCCGCAATCTTTAGTGAAGGATGAAACCGAACGCTTGCTAAAAACTCGACAACAGGAGTGGAAAATTCAAAATCTCAGTGCTGATCTATTTATAGAGGAGGCGCGGCAACGGGTTAAAACGGGAATTTTAGTCAGAGAATTGATGAAGAGATATGATCTTCAAGCCAATCATGATAAAGTTCGGCAAC
>LUTY01000632.1 GCA_001640045.1 Candidatus Thiomargarita nelsonii
ACGCTGAAACTGTGGGAGGTTTACTTCGTTACTTCGTATCAAGTGGGCGCGAGATTCGTTCCTTTACCGCGGGGCTGAGATCGAGGGCAGCATCGCGTGACAGTGTGCGTGATCCAATCGGTTGTCCTTCACGGATATAACGATTGACTAACACTTTCAACAAGTGTTGGGCGCGTTCACTTATTTTGTTATAACTGAGCATGTGATCTCACCATATTATTGTTAAAATGATCGGAAAGTCTTTCCCGCAAACTCACTTTGCATTTTTCCACCTAAAAAATTATGTTTAAGAAAATAGGGCTTATTGCCAAACGGGGTGACCCAAAAGTTAAAGATTCCCTAAAAATATTAGTAGATTTTTTGCACAAGCGTCATCTGGATATAGTGATCGATGATCTGAGTGCAAGCCTATTGCCCCAAATGAATTTGAGCGTTGCCGTTAATGCAGAGGCATTAGCTGACCGCTGCGATTTGATCATCGTGGTTGGCGGAGATGGTACCTTATTACAGGCGGCTCGTTTATTAGCCAAACATGATGTAAACATATTGGGTATTAATTTAGGACGCTTGGGCTTTTTGACCGATATTTGTCCAACAGAAATGGATAAATATTTGGCTGAGATTTTAGATGGTGCTTTTCTTGAAGAAGACCGCTTTTTAATTTCTGCTCAAGTCCATCGCAACAACCATTGTCTATCATTTTGTAAGGCTTTGAATGATATAGTGATTCATCGTAGTACGATATCACACATGATCACCTTTGAAACCACGATTAATGAACATTTTGTCAATCGTCAACGTGCTGATGGTTTGGTGGTGGCAACCCCCACGGGCTCGACAGCCTATGCACTTTCAGCGGGTGGACCTCTCTTATATCCTTCTTTGAATGCTTTACTATTGGTAACGATTTGCCCTCATACACTCAGTAGCCGCCCACTTGTGGTTGATGGTGATAGTCGCATACAAATTACCATAGACCCAGAGCAAATGGGAGAGGCACAATTAGATGGGGATGGTCTGTTATGTCAGAGACTTTTGCCTGGTGATCGCATTGTTATTGAAAAACAGCACACTATTCGCTTGATCCATCCACAAAAACATGATCATTATGCCACGCTACGTGCGAAATTGGACTGGAGTTAGTCAAATTCGACGCGGAGCGTCGAGGCAGGCATTCCCACGCAGAGCGTGGGAATGCCT
>LUTY01000633.1 GCA_001640045.1 Candidatus Thiomargarita nelsonii
CGTTTGGTAAGCCTCGGGTGTATCTTGTTCACAGGCATTTTGCCAAGCCTTTTCGTCTTTTTGTAACCTTGTTTTTGCCACCGTGGCGTATCTTTTGAGCGTATTCCCATTTAAATACGCTTGATAAGCATCAAACGTGTTTTGTCGATTGGCGGCCTGCCAAGCCTTTTTATCTGCTTGTTTTTCATCTTTGCTTCTCGCTTTTTCAGCGTCAGAGCTTGTTTGAGTTTTTTTAGAATTCATTAGTTTAAATAACTAATTTATTTAATAAAAATAGAGTACAACGGATTAACGGAATAAACGGATTTTTTCGGGGTTAGTCAAACGACCTGCTGAGTTGGCTCAAGACTATCAAACCAGTAGGCATCGCTTTGAGCACGTAGCCAAGTCAGTTGCCGTTTTGCCAATTGTCGAGTGGCAATAATGGCCTTTTCGGGCAAACTGTCCTCATCCAATTCTCCCGCTAAATAATGCCACACTTGACGATACCCCACGCAACGCATGGATGGCAAATCAGGGTTAAGATCGCCGCGCATAAACAAGCCACGGACTTCTTCAATCAATCCCTGCTCCAGCATAGCTTGAAAACGTTGCGCTATTCTAGCATGTATAGTGCTACGTTGCTCTGGGGCTATCACTAATTTAATGGTAGGATAAGACCAGCCTTGGGCAGGGGATTTAGCATACCATGCTGTCATAGTTTCGCCAGAAACTTCATAGACTTCAAGTGCCCGTTGAATGCGCTGCGAGTCATTAGGATGAACACGTTGCGCTGTCTGTGGATCAATTTTGGCCAAGCGTTGGTGCATAGCAGGCCACCCCAATTGTTCCGCTTCCTGATTTAAACCTTGGCGCACTTGTGGATTAGCTGAGGGAAGTTCTGATAAGCCTCGTTGTAAGCTGTGAAAATAAAGCATAGTACCGCCCACTAACAGGGGAATGCGACCAGCAGACTGGATCGCTTGGATTTCTGCCAGAGCGTCGCTGCAAAATTCTCCCACTGAATAGGTTTGAGCAGGATCGCGGATATCGATCAAGCGATGAGGGGCTTGGGCTAAAATATCGGCACTGGGTTTAGCAGTGCCTATATCCATTCCTCGATATATCATCGCCGAATCAACGCTGATGATGTCACAAGGTAAATGTTTTACCAAGGAGACGGCTAAATCGGTTTTGCCCGATGCGGTGGGGCCCATTAAA
>LUTY01000634.1 GCA_001640045.1 Candidatus Thiomargarita nelsonii
GTTTGGCAAGCTAAAGAAATTTTACCTCAACAGCCTCCTGAATTTGCAGGAAGTTGGCTAATTTTTGCCAATCAAAATGGCATGGGACAAAAACTGGCTACGCTGTTGCAAAACCAAGGTGAGCGTTGTGTACTTGTATTTGCCAATCACAATTATGAAAAAATCGAAGAAAATCAGTACACCCTTAATCCTGCCCATCCTCAAAATTTCCAACGTTTACTTGAAGACAGTTTAGGGGCAGATTATCCCCGTGGTATAGTGCATTTGTGGAGCCAAGATAACCGTTTTGAGAACGATCACAACCAACCAGCTTTACAACACGCCCAAATATTAGGCAGTGGCAGTGTGTTGCATTTAGTTCAAGCACTGATAAAAAAGACTTGGGATCACTCGCCTCGTTTATACTTAGTGACTCGCGGAGGGCAAGCGGTGCTTTCTAGCCAAGTTCAAGTCGAACAGTCGCCGTTATGGGGACTCGGGCGAACAATAGCGTCTGAACATCCAGAACTGCAATGTATTTGCCTTGATCTGGATTTTCAAACCGAAAGCGTTCAATCTCTCTTTGAAGAATTATGGTCTTCAGAAAAAGAAAGCCAGGTGGCATGGCGCAAAAATAAACGTCATGTAGCGAGATTAGAACAACAAACTATCTCGCCTCGTCTTGACAAAAAGCCAATCATTCGTGATAATAGTAGTTATTTGATAACGGGTGGAACCGGTAGCTTGGGATTGCAAATGGCTCAATGGCTGGCAGAGCAAAATGCACAGCACTTGATTTTAATGAGTCGTCAAACGACAACTACCGATGTTATCAAAAACACTATCACCCAGATAGAACAAACAGGCGTTTCCGTTTCAATCGTCAAAGCGGATGTTGCTAATGAAAATGAACTTAATAAGGTATTAGAACAAATAAAAAATCACCCATTTCCGTTGCGTGGTGTTATCCATGCAGCAGGTGTCCTAGAGGATGGCATGTTAATAGGGCAAAATTGGGAACGCTTTGAAAAAGTCATGGCTGCCAAAGTATATGGTGCTTGGAATCTCCATCAACTCACGGCAGACATGGCATTAGATTTTTTTGTGATGTTTTCCTCAGCCGCCTCCGTCCTTGGCAATCGAGGACAAAGCAATTATGCGGCGGCTTCGGGGTTATCAACAGAGAGCGAATTACCTAAAATGTCCAACTTTGTCTAACTT
>LUTY01000644.1 GCA_001640045.1 Candidatus Thiomargarita nelsonii
TTCATACTTGGTATGTTGGACTTTTTGATCTGATCAAAGCAGAAACGGGAGAAAAACATTGGGATCGCTACCCACGCTATTTTTTAAACGCGATGCGAGATGGCGATGTTGCTTGTGAAGCCTTAAAAATGACTTGCCTTGAGTATGCTGCTGTTGTGCTGGAGCAAAGTTTGGCACGCTGGGACAAAAAGATACCGGCTTGGGGAGAGTTGCATCAAGCTAAATTTAAGCATCCGGTGCTGACGAAGACACCTTTCGCTTTTTTTTCAGATCGCAAACTTCCCCTTGGTGGAGATAGATCGACTGTTAATGTTGGCTGGTATGATCCGAATGATTTTAGCCTTCTTCATGGCGCGAGTTATCGCCAAGTCGTTGATTTAGCCGATATGGAAAAGTCGCGTTACATACATCCAATGGGACAATCGGGACATTTATTGTCACCCCAATATGACAATTTATTAGTGCGGTGGCAAAAAGGCGATTATTTAGCTATGCAGATGAAGGATTATCCTAGAGCTGAAAGCTTGGTACTTGAACCTATTGTGTCCAAGATAAATCTTGGACAAGATTTCTCCCGTTGGTCGAAATGACAAATTAACTATGTACTTCACCAAATCGGGAAATGCTATAGCACCGTATATTGCCCAATCTCAACGCCACACTCTCCCCGCTTCGGCGCACATGGCTATTAGAGTTGTCTGGAAATAAGGATTTTATTGGTCTCCCCGCAGGTCTGAATTTCTCAAGGCAATCGATAATAAGACCACCGCCGTTCACCTTCGCGCACTAACTTTCCTTCCCGGCTCATCTTTTTCAAAAGATAAGAAGTTCGATGATAATCCAAATCAAGCAGTGCCCTGCACTGGGTATTGTTGATGAAGCCGTGTTCGCGCACATAAGCTATAATCTTTTTTTCATGGTTGGCTGGTAAAAAAGGTGGTGTACTGGTTGGAGGGGCTGGCGGCATAGATGCGACTGGCACCGTATCAAGAAAATAGAAATGCTCTGGCTGGATCGGTGCGCCGCCACGACTGATCAAAGCGTGTTCAATCAGGTTTTTTAATTCTCTGACATTTCCGGGAAAACGGTAATTTTCTAAAGTGGCTAGTGCTTGCGCTGTTAACACTGCTTTAGGGCGGCCCATTTCTACCGCGAATTGGGATAATAGATGATCTACTAACAATGGAATATCTTCCTTGCGTTCGCGCAGGGGAGGTATATGGATAATGTAACTTGCCAGTCGAAAATAGAGATCATCGCGGAACTCTCCAGTGGCTATCTTCGTGGGCAAATTAGCATTGGTTGCCGCGAGAATGCGGACATCCACTTTTTTTTCTTGATTGCTGCCCACGGGCATTAATGTGCCGTCTTCCAAAGTTCGCAAAAGTTTGGCTTGCAATGATCGTGGCATCTCACCCATTTCATCCAGAAATAGTGTACCGCCTTGTGCTGATTCAAAGTAACCTTTACGATTGTTCACTGCTCCCGTAAAGGCGCCCCGCACATGACCGAAAAATGCGGATTCGGCTAATTCTTCGGGAATCGCAGAACAATTGACTGGTATAAAAGGGCTTTTGGCGCGGGCACTGCTAAAGTGAATAGCGCGGGCGATCAATTCTTTGCCTGTGCCACTTTCTCCAAGTATCAAAACACTGGTTTTTTCTACATCTTGTAAACGGTGAATATGTTCAATAATTTTTTTAATGCTTTGACTTTTTCCAATAAAACCGGATATTCCCCAGCGTTTGGCTTCCTGTTCAGAAATCACAGAGAGTTTGGCATCCGCCACTTGTAGTGCCTCTTCCGCCTGTTCTCGCCGGGCAATTTCTTGTTTGAGTTGTTCGTTTTTTTCTTCTAACTTTTTTTGTTGTTCGCGGATAGTTAGATGGGCATTAACTCGTGCCAAAACTTCTTCGTTTTGAAAGGGTTTAGTGATATAATCCACGCCACCGGCTTCAAAACCTTTTACTTTGTCAACCGTCTCAGAGAGTGCGGTCATAAAAATAACCGGTATATCTTTGCTTATTTTGTCGGTTTTCAAACGACGGCAGGTTTCAAAACCGTTAATGCCGGGCATGAGAACATCTAATAAAATTAGATCGGGTGAAAGTTTTTTAGTTAATTCAATCGCTTTTTCACCATTCAGTGCGACGGCAAGGGTAAATCCTTGTTTGTCTAAATGGGCTATTAATACGTCTAAATTTTCCGGTTTGTCGTCAACTACTAATAGGGTGGATTTTTTTAAGTTGCTTGTTTTCATTACTTAGCCGCTTTTGCTATCTGGATCAAGATTAATAAGCAGGGTTTTTACCCTTTTCTTTTTAGTCTTCCGCATTATCAATACATCATAAACTAAAATCCTTTCACCTATTGTCTCATCATACGACGTTTGAACTTCTATATGAAATACTGTGTCTTTCAGTCTCTCAATCTCAGTATCAATAATAAGACTCAAAGAATCAACTTCTTTTTTGATATAAGTTTCTAAAGTGCGATTGGCATCCAGAACTTTTATCTTTTTTTGTTCTTCAGCAGAGAGAGTTTGAAACTCTGGAAAAAACTGAAGGAAATCAAGTGGACGTAGTTCTATCGCCTTTCTGCTAACATAATCTATCGGTTTATCAATCAGTTTCTGTTGTTCTTTGTATGTTTTGTTGAGAAGAGAGGAATCTTCAATTTCTGATGGTGGAAGCTCAAAAAGCTCCCCTTGTACAACATTTTTTGAGGTTTCCATAAATGTATAGTATTATTTGTCTTACTTATGAGGCAGGACAATCGCACAACCTTTATACCCACCAAAGAATTACAATTAATTTTTAATTTAAAGCTTTATATTTTAGTTGTAAATAATTGATGATATTTATTTTTATGTCAAAACCTGCGATTGCCCTGCGTCCCACTCAAAAGGCTATGGACAAACACAGATGCAATTGTAATAAAATCGAAAACATGATACAAGTCTTTTGTCAAACTGATTTTGATTTATCTTGGACGTAAACAATGAAAAATAACATGATACTCAATTGGACTATTCGAATCCTACTAGCTCTGCTAGTTTTAATAGTAGGTGCCTTTGCCTATCTTAAACATACCACGCTGCCACAAACCCATGGGCGTATGACATTGAGCGGATTATCAGAGACTGTCTCCGTCTGGCGCGAACCTAGCGGCGTGGTACATATCCAAGCTAACAATCAAGCGGATTTATTCTTTGCACAAGGTGTCGTACATGCACAAGATCGTTTGTGGCAAATGGAATTTCAGCGGCGAGTAGGGGCTGGGCGTTTGTCTGAAATTTTTGGGGAAGCGACGCTAGATAAGGATAAATTCTTACGGACTTGGGGATTTTATCGTGCCGCCCAAGCCGCTTATGCCAGCTTAACTCCCAACGCTCAAGTCGCTATAGATGCTTATGTCAAGGGGATTAATGCCTATTTAGCCACAAATCCATCATTACCATTGGAATTTCAATTGTTGGCTTATTCTCCTGAACCTTGGAAGCCGGCTGATGTGATGGTGTGGGCTAAAATGATGGCCTTTGAAATGGCTTTCAATCGCAAAACGGAATTGAAACGCTATCGTTTACTTGCCCGTGGTTTGAGCCAGGAACGCATTGCCCAATT
>LUTY01000636.1 GCA_001640045.1 Candidatus Thiomargarita nelsonii
GCTCTCGGATTTAACGCTCCGCTATCACAACTCGATCCACAAACCGTATGCGACGCGCGTTGAGTTTATTAAAGAACAATTGGAATATGATTTGTCTGTCATCAATGCAGAACAGACATTTTTTCATCCAGCCTCAAAAGTCAGTCAAATTATGAAATTAGTTGGACTAAAGTACGATAAACACCTTTCTGAAGTTGAGCGCATCACTTCACACATTACATTTGATGATATTGTTGATGTCATTATGAGTGATGATAAGCGATGCGAGAGTTTTAAGAGTTTTTGTGATGATTTGATCGAGTATTAGGATAAATCCAAACCCTAATTAAACGCTTTACCAATCAAATAGAACCCCCCACTACAACAAAATGTTACGGAGCCGGTTGCAAACCGGCTCCAGCAAAGAAGTCGCATCACGATCCACCCTATGAGACATATATCAAATGGAGATCACACTCAATGAGTGTTTAGAATCCAAGTTTTTTCTTTAGTACTTGGATTCACGGAGAAAAACTTATGCCCCTATAAGGAACTTTGCATCGGCTTAATAACATCTTGCACAGAACGGGCGGTTGAGAGGCGCCTGACACATTCAAACAAACTTTTTTCATCCAAGCTGGAGATGATGGCTTCTGTCTGTTTATCCACCATCCCAAATTTGTCCGTTAATAAATGGAGCAACATTTCCGCTTTGCCCAGTGCTTTGCCCCGCTCCTCAGCGGTTTGATACCAATTCTGCATAGTTTCGTATAACATAGTATTCATCTCCTGAAAATTGACGACTTCGGGTATTTGTACATTAGGTACATTTTTGGGTAACAAAACCCGTAATAACCAAGTCATAATATCACGTCGCAAATGAACAAATTCCGAGACTTTTAACCAATCTTCTATTCACAACCTCACCGGTTTGGATCGGTTTTTTGCTGGTTTGGATCGGTTTTTTTTCTTTTTTTATTTCTGATATTTTGGGCTCGCGCCATCGTACTCCTCCTAGTTAAATTTTAATTAAATGAATGAACTGGAGTGCGTTTTTGATCCAAACCATAGTACAACGGATTGGCGGAATAAACGGATTAACGAGTGCAGGAGGGCAGAAATATTCAGATTTTTTAAAAAAATCTGATTTCTTTGCTTTTATAATGGTCTGGATATTTCCGCCCTCCTGCACTAGGGGGTATCCGTTTATTCCGTCAATC
>LUTY01000637.1 GCA_001640045.1 Candidatus Thiomargarita nelsonii
CTGAGCCAGATTTATTTATTCGTACCAGTGGCGAAAAACGGATCAGTAATTATTTATTATGGCAATTGGCTTACACAGAGTTATATTTTACTGATACTTTATGGCCTGACTTTGATAAAGATACCTTTATGCAGGCATTAGAATTTTTTAACAACCGTCAACGTCGCTTTGGACGTACCGGTGAACAAGTCAAAAAAAATGCTTAAGCAACGTCTGCTCACCGCTATTATTTTAATCCCCCTCATCGTGTGGATATTATCTTTATCTACACAGACAGTGGCTTATGTTTTTATGAGTATTGTTGTGCTGGGCGCGTGGGAATGGGCTGGCTTGTGTGGGATAAAGCGGCATCTTTATGCCCTTGTAGTCGCTTTAGTGCTATTAATGCTTTACTGGCTTTGGCAGCAACAATCAACAAGCGATCTATATATTTTATTATTAGCAGGTTGTTTGTGGTGGATATTGGCACTCTATTGGGTATTGCGTTATCAACAAGGGCAGTCTCTGGTGCCCACTTCACCGTTTATTAAAGCTTTACTAGGTTTTTTCATTTTATTACCGGCTTGGATGGCTTTAATAATTCTGCATAAAGATTATGGCTGGCACTGGGTCGTTTTTCTGTTAGTATTGATTTGGGCAGCCGATAGTGGTGCCTACTTTGCTGGTAGACGCTGGGGTTTTAGAAAATTGGCTGACAAAATTAGCCCAGGGAAAACTTGGGAAGGTGTGGCAGGTGCCTTGGTAATGAGTTCAAGCGTTTCGCTGGCTTATGCTTTTTACCAGTCAATGTCATTGATGACATTTTTTCTATTCATGTTATTATGTTTGCTGACTGTGTTGGCATCGATTTTGGGAGATCTGTTGGAAAGTTTGTTTAAGCGTCAAATGGACATCAAAGATAGTGGGCAAATTTTGCCTGGTCATGGTGGCATACTTGATCGCATTGACAGTCTGACTTCGGCAGCACCAATTTTTGTGACTGGCCTTATTTTGGTAGGAAGTCTGTTTTGAAAAAAATTACCATACTAGGTGCGACTGGCACCATCGGTATCAATACTCTCGATGTTATTAAACGGCATTCAGATAAATTTGAAGTTATTGCCCTGACAGGGCATCGACAGATTGATCGTTTAGCGGCCCTCTGCAGCGAAAACTGGCAACGTCCCAAACAAGAAGTCAATTTGTTGATGGAATTGTTT
>LUTY01000638.1 GCA_001640045.1 Candidatus Thiomargarita nelsonii
CGGAATATTTTGAGTCTCTTCTGCTGCCTTAATTTCTTGAGTTGCAACCCAACCATCTTTGACTGGTAAACTCATATCCATCAAAATTAAATCGGATGTGGTATGACGGGCGGTGATGAGGGTGCGAAGTTCAACTTCATCTCCAACCGGGGTGCCGGTGCCGTGCCCTTCAAAAAGGCTAACCGTATCAATACTGTAACCGGCTCGCTGATAGGCGCGTTCTAGGGCAAGACGCTGGCCTTTTTCTTCTGGGCGCGTGAGACCACCACTACCATCCGACGAAATGCCCCAGCCCCGTATCAAGGCATAACAGCGAGCACCCAAGGCGAGGGCATCATCATAGCGCATCAGTACCACAAAACCGCAACCTTCGCCTGGCAAAAATCCATTAGGGGCGGCATCATAAACACGCATTTCTTCTGATGCGAAGGCCCCTATTTTGGAGAATCCTATCAGTTCAA
This sequence comes from Candidatus Thiomargarita nelsonii, assembly GCA_001640045.1. Lineage (GTDB taxonomy): Bacteria > Pseudomonadota > Gammaproteobacteria > Beggiatoales > Beggiatoaceae > Thiomargarita > Thiomargarita nelsonii_A. The sequence continues at coordinate 462 of LUTY01000638.1, forward strand.
AGGGATCGAGACTTAAGTCCACGCCGCCCACCACAGCAGTGTCTATGTCGCCGGCAAGCAGTGCAGTACAGGCATTAGCGACGGCGATCAGTGAAGAACTACAGGCACCATCTAAGGTATAGCCGCCGCCACGAAAGTCGAAATAGTTACAAATACGACCAGCAATGGTATTGGAAAGGCCACCTGCAAGGGTTTCTTCTCCAACAGGCTCAAAGGGTTTTTTGTAATTGGCTTCTAATTCAATCAAAAAGGCTTTTATGCGTGCCGTATCCCAAGCTTGTTTTCGCAATTCTGCATCTACCATGCGACGCACAAAAGGCCAACGCAAGCGCATCAGGGCGGCACGAGAAAATTCACCCGTGAGGGTATTGCCGACCAGTACACCGGTGCGTTTTTTTGAGAGTCCCTTGCCGTCGGGAAAGCCAGCGTTTTCTAGGGCTTGAGCCGCGACATCTAAGGCGAGCCAATGAGTCAGATCGGTGCTGCGATAGGTGCCGCCCGCGACCCGATATTTAAGCCGGTCAAATTGGTATCCTTCGATCAGGGCCGCTTGGTTACAATAAATGGCATCTGGCACGGTGGGATCGGAGGAAAAGTAGTCTGCCAAATTTAATCTTTCAGGTGGAAGTCGGCGGAAGGCGCGTTATCTGCGTCCGGGTAACGACAGGCCATGCCAACTAATGCGATGCTTTCGTTCATTA
>LUTY01000639.1 GCA_001640045.1 Candidatus Thiomargarita nelsonii
CGTTTGAAAATACGCCCTGTCTGACATTTTCAAGATAATCTTTTAGCGATTCTCTTTGGTTTACGAGCCTGTCCAGTAACGATTCTGCAATTTCTTGTCGTACAACAACCACACCATTGGCATCACCACAAATGATGTCTCCCGGGTTGACAACGATACCGCCGCAGCTTACCGAGAAGTTGATTTATCCTGGGCCTCGGTGCAATGGCCCTACCGGTGTGATACCGCGAGCATAAACCGGCATACCTACTTCTTTGATACCCGGTATATCTCTTATCAAACCATCAATAACAAAAGCGGCTATTCCTCTATGCTTTGCTTTTGTGGCAATTAAATCTCCAATGATGCCGTTCATTGAGGAGCCGCCGGCATCAACAATGACAATGTCACCGGGTCGTGCGATGTCTAAGGCCTTGTGTACCATTAAATTGTCACCAGGAAAAACCTTAACAGTACATGCAGGGCCTACGATTTTGGCTTGATTAATTAAATTTTTAATCCCAATATCCATGGTGTAGAGGCGATTCATAAGATCAGAAATATCCGGCGTGTCAAACTCCGCAAACCTTACAATCAATTCCTCAGCAGGTCTAGCAATGTTTTTTTTTATTCTAAACCCGGGTCCCGGATGAATTTCGCTAGATTTAGGTTTTTTTACCATAAAAACATTCCTCTCTATTAAAGATAGGTAGTGCCTCAGAGAATAGTGGTAAAAATTTTTCCAGACTACAAGGCTTTTGAAATTTTCACCACTATCCTTTGGAGCACGACCAGATTTTTTATACCCGAGTCGTTACAAAAAATCTAAAAGGAAAAAAGGCTAAAGTTTTCATATAAAAACTTTTTCTCATCTTACCCAACGAATAATCAATTAAATATAGTCGGTAAAAATATCTACATTTGTAGACATGTCTATAAAAAAGGTTATAGAAATTTGGCTTGACTCAAATGACATTTGAGAGTATATTAGGTCCCGCGTTTTCAAGTGCAACTCTTGGCCACGTTTAACGTTGGGACTCAATGTGAGTCAGACATAGAGTTTGGAAAACGCTTGGGGGGGCGGTGGCGGTGATGCCTGTAACTAATATGTTACCCTAAGCTTCGGCGAGGGGATAATGGGTTGATCGTTCCCATGTTCGGATTTATCAATAAGTCTCAATATTTGTTGATACATGTTGATACTTCACAACAGAATTGC
>LUTY01000640.1 GCA_001640045.1 Candidatus Thiomargarita nelsonii
ATTACAAAGCCTACTCCGTAAACCTTTTAAACCAAAAGATGCCGATCTTCAAGTTTTATTATTAATAGGTTTATACCAGCATCTCTATTTACGCATTCCCTCCCATGCCGCGACAGCGGCAACCGTCAATGTAACCCGGCAGCTAAAAAAACCTTGGGCAACCGGCTTAGTCAATGCCGTCTTACGCAATTTTCAACGCCAACGTGAATCTTTACTCACCAGTGTAGATACTGACATCAGCGTTAAATTAGCGCATTCCCCTTGGATTATCAAAAACTTACAAAAAAATTGGCCATCCGACTGGGAAAGTGTCGCTGATGCGAATAATGCACATCCACCTTTGACTTTGCGCGTAAACAGTCGAGCAATGTCCCGCGACACCTATCTTGAGCATTTGCAAAAGGCTGGCATTGTAGCCACACCTATACCTTATAGTGACTGTGGAATTACCCTAAGCTCTGCGATGGATGTTAAACAGTTACCCGGATTTAAACAAGGCTGGGTATCAGTGCAAGATGGCGCCGCGCAATTGGTTGCCCCATTACTGAATATTCCGGCGGGCGCACGAGTATTAGATGCCTGCGCCGCGCCGGGCGGCAAAACGGCACATTTGTTGGAGCGTTATGAGATAGGTACATTATTTGCTATAGACAATCAACCCGCCCGTGTGCAAAAATTGGACAATACTTTGCGTCGCTTGCAACTATCCGCAGAACTGCGTTGCGCGGATGCCAGCCAGCCCGATACTTGGTGGGATGGTCAAGCTTTTGATCGAATATTACTGGATGTACCTTGTTCAGGCAGTGGCGTTATTCGCCGTCATCCAGACATTAAATATTTACGTCAACAGCGTGACATTGCCACATTGGCGGCACAGCAAGCACGTTTACTCAAAGCACTATGGCCCTTGCTTATGCCAGGAGGTCAATTATTATATGTAACATGTTCCGTTTTTGCCGAGGAAAATCATTTACAAATCCAGAAATTTTTAGCCACATACGCTGATGCGACAGAAATTGTGTTAGTGGCAGATTGGGGTCACGCTCTGCCGTATGGACGGCAAATCCTACCCGGTGAAAATAACCTGGATGGTTTTTATTATGCCTGTCTTACTAAAAAAAAAATCTCCCCTTTTTAAAAAAGAGTGGATTATGCTGACAGGGCTGTGCCTGTTATTATTCTCTAAGATTACTTTTGC
>LUTY01000641.1 GCA_001640045.1 Candidatus Thiomargarita nelsonii
AAGAGATATATTTAATTCCTTGAGTCTATTGATTTCTTTTGGACAAAATGTTTTGACTTGGGCAATTTCATTCGGAAGTTTAATTTTTTGAGTTCTTCCCTTATCATCTCTTCCAGGAAAAAGGTTATGAGCTGGATAAAACCATACAATATAAAACGTATTACCAAAAATAAAGCCATGAATTCTTCCATATCCTTTCGCAACTCGAAGTTCAAAAGAATCTCTTGTCATTTCCTTAAACTGTCTTTCTAATTCTTCTTCATTATTGCCACATTGGGGGATTAGTGAATGTTTAATTTTTTCTGGGAATGAGCGTTTTGTAATTGTGCTATCACCATTCCAATTAATATATTTAGGGATTAATCTCGGATGCCTTTGTTGCTTAATTTCTTCAGCGGTTGACTTTTCTATCTCACAAAATGTCTCAAAGAGTAGTTCATAGTACCTTTTCGTTAGTCCGTGGACAAAAAATGCATCAGACTCCCAGTCAATAAATTCAAAAGAGATTCTTAGTCTCTCGCTTGTTGCTTTATTATGAGACTCTTCTCCGAAATTTTTTATTTTTGTTTTTTTAACCCTGTTGTGAGTTTGTAGCCAGTTTATTCTCAAAGAACATTTTTATTGAGTCTTTGACTATTAATTCATTTGCTCCTTCTATTTCAGCTAATCCATTTCGCGCTTTTAACCAAGGTTCTTCACGATGAGTCATTGTCATTAAAGCAGCACCATCATATCTGCCATAAGTTTCAACAATGGTTTTTATACAATCTAATTTATCTTCTTCGATATTTGGTAATTCAACCTCATCTTCAATAGTTTTCCACGCATAATGCTTGAACTCCTGATATAGGCTACGAATAACAGGACCAAATGTCCAAGCTTCAAAATATTCCTCAAATAATTTGGCACCATTATGAGTCGCCATATAGACTCCTTGTGCGTAATAACACAATTTTTGAAGTTTCATAAGGCTCAAACTTTCTTGAAAAATTTCTCGGTGAGATATCAAAATAACATTAACAACTTTTCTAAGTGTTTCAGAAATCATAGTAAACTCCTAAAATTGCTTATACTTAACACGGGCACAAATTAAACTTTTTTGTGACCAGCGGGAGAAATCTTTAGCCACTCCAAGATTTCTCCCGCTGGTCGATACGATGTCAGCGAAGCTAAATGACAAAAGTGCAAATTGTG
>LUTY01000642.1 GCA_001640045.1 Candidatus Thiomargarita nelsonii
GTCAAAAGCGTTGCCTATAAATTGGTTATTGAGTAGCCTTAACTTATTTTGGTTATTGAGAAATTTTCTCGTTCTATTGTCCCTGATGATGGAGTTTTCTAAGCTAATGTTAGAAGAAATAGAGTCAATTGAAAACAAATAAGGGCTATATTCACTATCATTCCAATTATTTTTGATAAGACATCTTGAAAATGTCACACCTGAAGAACTTGAAATATTGATTAAATCAAATTGTCCTGTATCTTTAAGAGTGCAATTTTCAAAAAGAACATTCTTGCTGTCTTTAATAGTCATTAAGTCATCAGTACAATCCCTAATTGTTGAGTTTCTAAACTCAAAATTATTGACCTCTTCTAAAACTAAACCCTCCGTACCACTCCCAAATAAAATTGACTTTTCAATTTTTATGTCATCTGATTTGGAAAATCGTAAAACACCTCCGTCACAGGTCCCCCCTACAGTATGTCCTAGAATGACATTTTGGATGAGAATATTTCTACTGTTTTCAAAACTCATGACAAAAGCATACCGAGGTTCAATGAGAATTTTGGTTCCATTCTCAGCTTTTATCGTTAAATTCTCAACAGGTCCAATGATTGGCTGATAGCCATCGTATGGGTTTTCCCATTTGATATATTTATTTTTCACATCAATGGCATGAGATATATTGTAAATGCCCTTTTTTAACTCTATTGTTGTGTTTGGAGCAATGGCTTCAAGAAATTCTCTCACATTGTTTACCTTAACAATGTTAAAAGACGACGGTTTCAGCAATTCTTCTGCTTTTATTTCCAATTCAGCTAACTGAGGTGATTCTGGATTCACTTTGCGTAAACTCGCCAAATACCGTTTCGCTCGCTCCGTTTGGCCACTATCCAAAGCCCTCTTTATCCAACTGATATAACGCGCCTCAATTTTTTCTAGGCCCGCCAGCGCTTTCTCATTCATCGGGTCTTTTTTTAACACCTCCTCATAACACGCCAAAGCAGTCCCACCACGACCAGTAGTTAAACGATTGGCTTTATAATGCCTCTCACACATACGCAACAGTCGTGAAACATCAACAGGCGGCTGTTGCGGGACAAAAGTTGGCTTACTGCAAGGCGTAAAACAAAAATCCTTTCCCGTCAGCGACGACGACACCCAAGGCACTTGTCTACCACGACTCGCCCGTTCTACGTTGGTAGCGGTTT
>LUTY01000643.1 GCA_001640045.1 Candidatus Thiomargarita nelsonii
CCGGCGGCATTATCAACAATGTGACACCCAGATCACCCATCGCTAATATAAAGGAAATAAAAAAACCCGTTATCAGCCCATTTTTTACCAAGGGTAGCGTAATTTTGGCTATTATCCTAAATTTATTGGTCGTCGCTAGCCAAGCGATTTCTTCCAAACGCGGATTCATCTGCTGTAAACTGGCGTAAACCGCACGGATGGTAAACGGGATAAAATGTGCAATATATCCCAGTACAATCATCAAAACGCCCCCATACAGCCAGTCTGTCATCGGTCGGTTCCAGAATATTCGTTTGGAAATCTTTATTCAAGCGCTCTTGTTGAACAAACATCGTTTCCAATTCCATGATATCATCACGTATCGACATGCCTAATTCACGATTGTCCGCAATAGATTCAATAAAACTATGCGCGACACTATGTAACTCATTGTAGTCTTCAAATTCCAGTGGATCAAAATCTTCCTCATTGTTGGCTACTTTTTGATAGCCTCTTTCTACACCTGTAACACCCCGCACATCCACCAATTCTTCCAATTCAAAGCTCCTTTGTTGAAGAACTAAATTGTGATCAGATAAATTGTGCGTACTCAACATAAGATGCTTCAATTTGTCTTGAATTTGCCCCACAGAAATGGACAACTCACCCACTAAGCGCATTAATTCATCAATTGTCGTCGTCGGCACTTTCAAAAACTGTTCGGGTGTGCCTAACGCTGCTGTCGTTATTTTAGGTGCTGGACTAACTTCTGTTTTTTCTTCTGTTTTTTCTTCTTGGTCTGTTGATTCTACCACAGGAGAAGGAATCGGTTCTGCATCCACCTCACCTTTATCAATACGATTAGCCCAATCCACGACGGATTTTAACACTGAAAAGGCTTCTGGTGGTGTCTCAGGTTGAACCGTAAATAAGGTTTCAACCATGTTCTCCAGACAATCAGCAGCCTCCACCATCATATCAGTCAAAGCTTTGGGGGGAACTAGATGATTAGTGGCAAGATATTCCAATGAATCTTCAAGAGGATGAGCAATGTTGGCAATGGCTTTGATACCGAGAATATTCGCTGCACCCTTCATACTATGTGCAATACGTTGGGCTTCTTTAATTTTTTTCGTTTCGGGGTGACGAATAATGTCTTGAGTAAGAGCAGAAAAATGAGCGGCATGATCGGGTGCTTCTTGTAAGTAGGCATC
>LUTY01000654.1 GCA_001640045.1 Candidatus Thiomargarita nelsonii
CAGTCAAACTCATCAGGATTACACCATGAATCCAATATAATATTGGCTTTCTCAAGGTAAAGTCTCCGCATGGCATACGACATCTCAAGATGTGGATTGGACGCAGAATAAGATTAAGCGCAAATGGGTGAGAGCAACATTTGACCGGAATACGGGCGTACTCATACAACAAAGTAGCCGGAAACAACCCACTAAAGAACAAATAGCAGTGTGGTTATATAAAATAACTGGTGAATATCCTAATGAACCGGCTTTGCCAAGCAAATGTCCTCGTTGTGATGCTGATTATGGTAGGCGCAAAAAATTTCCTAGCCCCTTGCGTTTTCATAGTACCGCCTTTCAGAAATCTTGCCAAGTGTTGGCGCGGGGATTATTGCGAGAAATACCGTCTCATCCATCACCACAGCGTTCTTCTCGTAAACTGGTCATTTTTTCAGATAGTCGTCAAGATGCCGCCAAATTAGCAGCAGGTATGGAACTCGATCATTATCGTGACATGGCTTACTTATTATTGTTCCAATCTTTTAAAGAATATTGGGGAGATTTAGTCGCCTTTCTTCGTATGACTCCACAGAGTTTAGCGAGATTGCAAGGCTTAAATAATAAACTTTATGCTGCCGTCACAGAACCTATGGATGATGATCTCATACGGCGCAACCGATTTGCTAATGCTAACACAAGCTTAGCCAGTGAAGCATTGTTATGGGTAATGGATTTACCCGCTACTAACCAGCTTGTGCGTGACGAATGGCTTGCTTTATTGCGACGTTATCCAGATAGAATTCCTTTATTAAATTTAAGTCATAAGGTACGAGACGCACTGCTCACTTATGGTATTTGTCCAGGCGGTTCAACTTTTAAAGCTATGAATTATTCCGTTGGACAGGGGGGCGGCAAACAATGGTTGCCTTGGTTTGGCTGTTATAACTGGACAGAGGATGCCGTCACGCCACTGGTAACACCCACAGAAGAGCAAAGTCGCCACATTGATCGTTTAGGCGTTAAACTGAGTGAAGCATTGATGTCTTTGTTATTTATGCACATAGCACGAACTTTTGAAGGAATTGGACAAGGTTGGCTCAGTTATCAACCTCAAGGAGAACCATCGGATAAAATTATCCAAGCAACGGAGGCTGTCATTCGACAATTAGGTATTCGACGCTCGCATATTTATACTCCTTATTTTATACCCGGTAATGAGAATACTTTACCTGCTTTTGCACAACGTTATATGATGAATGTTAATCTCGAACCAAAGGCGGTGGAACAACAATTAATCCAATCACAAGTGGGTATTCCGAGCCATTACAAACTGGCACTCAATCCAGAGAAGCTTTACCTTGTACCGCCGCCCCCTAAAAATGAGGATGGTACTCGCTTTGGCTATCGCTGTCCCCAATGTAATGCTTTCTTTCTGCAACCCGCCGGAGGATATTGTCCTGAATGTAGTGATCCACCCATCAAATTAGAGCCGGGTAAAAATACCCAAGATTTTGATTATTATACCTATCTGTCAGAAAAATCGGGTGAACCTTTCCGCATGAACGCTGCCGAACTCACTGGACAAACGGATCGCGAAGACAGAGACAAGCGACAACGCTGGTTTCAAGACATTTTTATCAGTCAAGAAATTCCGCGTGTACAGGGCATTGATTTATTGAGTGTGACAACGACGATGGAGGCGGGTGTCGATATTGGTGCATTATTAGCAGTGATGATGGCAAATATGCCGCCTCGCCGTTTTAACTACCAGCAGCGAGTAGGGCGAGCCGGGCGACGTTCTGCCGGCGTTGCGCTGGCAGTTACCTTCTGTCGGGGGCGCAGCCATGATGATTTTTATTTTCAACGACCCGAAAGTATCACCGGTGATCCGCCACCACCGCCTTATGTTGATATGAGGAGTGAGACTATTTTTAAACGTGTCTTTATTAAAGAGGTATTGAGACGTGCCTTTATAGAAAGCGACATCCAGTTAGGAGATGCACCTGATAATGTACACGGAGAATTTGGTAGGGTGGCTCAATGGAAAAATTATGAGCCAGCTATTACAACTTGGTTGAATAAGCTTGAAAATGAGCCAGTGATTAAAGACATTTTGAATGCACTCAGATTTCGCATAGAAACTACCGATATTGACTTAATCAATTATTTACGTCATGAATTAGTACCTAAAATTCGGGATATTGTAAATGATCCAAGCTATACCCAAGACGCGCTAAGTGAACGTTTAGCTAATGCTGGACTATTACCGATGTTTGGTTTTCCCACGCGGGAACGTTCGCTTTATACCCGTTGGGCTTCATCAGCTTATCCTTGGCCTCCCAAACGGGGCGTGATAGGCAGAAATCTTGATGTGGCACTGAGCCAATTCGCGCCCGGATCGCAAAGCGTTAAGGATAAAGCGGTACATACGGCTTGTGGTGTCGTTGATTTATATCCTCAGGGCAAGTATGTTAAAACGGGAGCAGGTTTTGTGCCAGCCCTGCCACAGGCTAATCCCCAATCTTTGGGTTTATGTCATCACTGTCAAGCAGTTGTCTATCCACATACAGTATTACAACAAACTGACGAACAAGAACTACCCGTCGATGATTGTCCTGTTTGTGGTAAAAAGGCGCTTCGTTGTTTGGATGCGAGAGAACCGAAAGGATTTTTCACGGATTTGCAACCACAAGATTTTGATGGACGGTTTGAATGGCAACCCCGTTCAACGCGCCCTTCTTTGAGTATCCCAAAATCCGATGCCCAATTTCCGACTTATAAACCCATTGGTAATGCGGAAATTGCCGCTTGGAATGATCATATCATTTCAGTCAATGATAATGGAGGCATGGGTGGCTTTGATTTTGGGGAAGCCAAAATTTATGGTCAAAATAAACCGGGGGCGTATGCCGTTGGACAACATGAAAGGGTAACTACCTCTAGCAAAACCCATCGAATCGCTTTACTTTCAAGGCGAAAGACTGATATTTTATTGGTTAATATAAAACAATGGCCTCAAGGTGTATTTGCCGATCCCACTACTATTGAAGGGCGGGCAGCGTGGTACTCTTTTGCGTTTTGGTTACGGATAGCGGCAGGAGTTTTGCTTGATGTTGATCCTTTGGAATTGCAAGCCGGTTTTCGCGCTCTGCCGGGGCAATCACAGCCTTTTGGTGAAGCTTTTCTTTGTGATCAACTCGAAAATGGGGCCGGTTATTGTCAATTTTTGGCACAGCCGGAAGAATTTGAAAAATTGATGACAAACAGTATTGCACAAAAATGGATGGCATCACATAGTAATGATTGTGATACTTCCTGTAATTTATGTTTGCGGGACTACCAAAATATTGCTTATCATGGATTATTAGATTGGCGATTGGCTTTAGATATGGCACGTTTGCTGATGTCAGATTCCGCCGTGATTGATCTCCATTCTCCTTGGGGCACCACACTACCAAATCCTTGGCAAAGCATCGTTCATGCCCGTATTTCTGCAACATTACAACGTCTTGGCTATAAACCGCCCACAACATTTGACACACTCACGGGTTATGTTCACAAGTCTCCTATGCGTCAAGTTATCCGTATTGTGCGACACCCTTTGTGGCAAGAGGATCATCCG
>LUTY01000645.1 GCA_001640045.1 Candidatus Thiomargarita nelsonii
ATCTCATTTTGCGAATTTATCTGTTACGCATATTAGGCTTAGGACTTTTGGCAAGCACACTCGGCTGCGGTTTGGGATGGTTGGCACAACAGGGATTGGCTGCCTTGTTAGCCGGTTATTTTTTCAATATGGCGTTACCGCCCCCGTCTTTCATGCCGATTTTAGCCGGATTCGCCACTGGCTTAATCACTTTATTAGGTTTTGCCTTACCGCCCATCTTGCGTATTCACACGGTGTCGCCTTTGCGCGTTTTGCGACACGATCTGGGGGCGACTCCGCCGACGGTGTGGCAAATGGTGGGCGTTGCTAGTTTGGCGATGGCTTTATTGATGTTTTGGCAAGCGGGAGAGACTAAGCTGGCGTTGTTTATGATTGGCGGGACATTTTTAAGTTTATTGGTGCTCACGGGGGCTGCTTATGTTTTAGTGCAGAGTTTGCGGATTTTTCGACAACAAGGCGGCGTGACTTGGCGATTTGGCTTAGCCAATTTAGGGCGACGCGCTAATGCCACTACGACACAACTTTCCGCTTTTGGTTTAGGTATCATGGCGTTGTTATTATTAGCCGTGGTGCGGGTAGATTTATTGGAGACTTGGCAAGACAGTCTGCCAGAAGGGGTGCCCAATCATTTTATTATTAATATTCAAGAAAAAGACGCGCCCGCTTTAGAGGCTAAATTGAGCGATGCTGTCAGTAGTGGCATGTATCCGATGGCGGTGGGGCGGTTTATCGCTATCAATGATCAAGCTGTGTTGGCGGAAAATTATAGCAGCAACAGTGCTAAACGTTTTGCTCAACGCACTTTTAATTTGTCCAGTGCCATGCACTTGCCAGCAGATAATCGTATTGTCGCGGGGCGTTTTTGGGAAAATGGTGATAAAGGACAATTATCAGTCGAAGCCGGTTTTGCCAAAGAAATGGGGATTAATTTAGGCGATATTCTGCATTTTCGCATTGCCAGTGAAGATGTTAGCGCGAAAGTCACCAGTCTGCGTTCTGTACAATGGGATTCATTCCAAGTTAATTTTTTTATTTTGGCTTCTCCCGATGTCATGCAAGATTTAGCCAAAACTTTTGTGACCAGTTTTTATCTTCCCCCTCAATCTGATTTGATCATTTCGATGGTGCGCGAATTCCCAAGTATTACTGTCATTAACGTCGAAGCACTTTTGGTACAAGTACGAAAAATTATG
>LUTY01000646.1 GCA_001640045.1 Candidatus Thiomargarita nelsonii
TGCGTCCTACGCACCTTTTTTGCTAGTTTGATTTCACCGCAAAAGGTGCGTAGGACGCACCCTACACTTGCTGTACTCTGCATCGTTCCGAAAGCGCGTCCGGAACGAGAGTGTTTAACGATTACTGCACGGAGCTGATGTCATCTAGGTGGTAAGTACTCTTATCCGCTAAATCAATATCTTCTAGCACATAACAGTAGCTGTTTCTAGAGGCCACTTGACGGTCCTCGTATGAATAATAGGCACCCGAGCCTTGAGCCAGTATGAAGGGGCTAATCTTTTTCACTTCAGTATAATCCTCTCCATTCAGGGAACATTCGGTTTTGTCTGCCTTGAGTTGTCCTCTCCAGACGAAAAAGCCGGCGTTGTCGATCTCACTCGCCGTTTCCCACGCTATGGTTACGGCTCCGTTGCTTGCTGTGGCAGCAAAAGAACCATCGACGAGGGTGACTAAGGTTGGTTCAATAGGGTGCGGGCCGGTGTGTTCAAAGCAAGGGGTTGGTTCACCCTGACAATCTGTTGGATCCTCATCATCATCGATAGCTATATAAAACTGTCCTGCTGGATAACTCTCATTATGTTTATCACCTTGCTGAGGTTCATGTGACCAGTATCCATTTGAAGTAAGAACTAAAGGCACGTCTGGATCAGGCATGGAAGTGATCCAATCAACAGGATTACCAACATCACCACCGGGTTGTACAAATATTAAGTCTGCATAAACATCCAAAATGTTGTTGAATGTTCCTTGAAGGGGTGATGTATCCAAGTTCTCATGGTTAATATTCATTGTTCCGGTAGAGGCAGTTAGTGCGTCTGGCTGTGGCAAGTCAGGACGATCCACTAAGTCAGTATTAACCGTCACATAAAGATCGACCATAGTCGGTTCCGGCATGCTTGGGTGACCCAAACATCCGGCATTAAAGGGATCGATGCTTTTCAAGGACAGGGCGACCATTTCAACTAACACGGTACCTGTATCGCCTGGGTTAAAAGGATCAATCCCCTGTTGGCGCTTAATTATTGTATCGGTAAGGCCAATATTTTCAGAGGCAAGCAGTGCCGGGTTGCCTTCTAACGGGATGACTCCTGCACAACCCAAATCAACTTCCGCTCCTGGTGCAGTTTTAAATAGTTCAAATCCTGGCTGCAAAGTCATGACAATCGTCAGGATAGCTGTATCAGGGGCACCT
>LUTY01000647.1 GCA_001640045.1 Candidatus Thiomargarita nelsonii
TTGATGAGTTTGACGGCATCGATGTAGTTCTTTTGGGCGGTTTGTTGAATATCGGGGGAAAGACCACAGGCTTGTTTGATGGCAATATCTAAAGCACTGCGTACAAGAGATGATTGCAAAATTGCACATCGTTCACCAATATGCTTTTGGTTTTTGCGTAATTTATTATTAGCAAGTGCAAGGACATAAGAACGAATCAGATTTTCAATGGCTAATGAGTCATAAATGGAGATTTTTCTACCTTGATAAGGACTATTTTTAGCGACAACTTTTACCAAGTTTGTCTCCATGCTCCAGCCCTTGTCAATAAACGGTTTAAGTGTTTTTGGAGGCCAGTTTGTCTCCATGCGATTTAAGAGCATGTGATCGACTCCTAACAAATTAGCAGTCCCACGCTCACTCGAACAGTGATGACAACGATACAAGTGAGTAATTTTATTCCGTCTTATATTAGGACATTTATTGCTATTACTCCTGATGGAAATAGGGCTTATATTACTTACAACAAATCCAGCTCAATAGCCGTTATTGATACTAATCCTGCCAGTTCTTCCTTCAATCAAGAAGTCGGGACAATATCAACAACGAATACAGATTTGTGGAAAATCACGATTGCCCCAGATGGTAAGATGGCTTTTGTCGTCGGTCTTAGCACGCCAAGAGAAATGTTAGTTATTGACACTGATCCTAGCAGTCCTACTTTCCATACTCAAATTGGTAGAGTGGAGAAAATCGGAGCTTATGATGTAGTTGTCTCACCAAACTCGTCAGTGGTTTATGTATCAGGCGATGAGACTATTTCCGTGATTGGAATTGAAAGAGTTGGAAATTCCACTGATGATTGCTGGGCAATATACGAAAACGGCAATCTCCACATCCCCTGCATCAAAGTAAAAGGTCCATCTGGTGAAGAATGGCACTATGAAGGCGATATGCAATATGAGCCATTATCTGAGCCAATGACTTTTCAGGTGACTGGGGTAAAACCAAAATAACGCTAATCCCATGTTAAGCCTCTCGGTAACAACTGAGGGGCTTTGAGGGTAGCCAAACTCTCCCCCTAACAATTTTTATGATTTTTAACTCCCTCGTGGTTATAAAATAATGCATGTAATAACACGCGCCCGCCTTATCGAATTTGCCAAAAAATACCCTGATACAAAAACCGCATTAGATACCTGGTATCGGAAAG
>LUTY01000648.1 GCA_001640045.1 Candidatus Thiomargarita nelsonii
CATCAAGCCTAAGTTGTATTGCGCCTCAGCATCTCCCTGTTCAGCCGCTTTGCGATACATGTTCACAGTCTCAGTGTGATTTTGAATTAAGTTCTCATTTTCTGAACTCTCATCAGCACTTGAGACACAAGCAAAACACAAGCAAATAAAACCAGCTTGAATAATTTGGCGAAAATCTATAATGCCATAGGGCGGTTATCTGAAGCCTTGCCGTTGTCTGAAAAAGCTTACCATTTGACAAAAGAGGTTTTAGGAGAAAAGCACCCCGAAACCCTCACCAGCTTGAATAATTTGGCGGCTATCTATAATGGCATAGGGCGGTTATCTGAAGCCTTATCGTTGTTTGAAAAAGGCTACCGTTTGACAAAAGAGGTTTTAGGAGAAAAGCACCCCGATACCCTCAAGAGCATGAATAATTTGGCGATGCTCTATAATGCCAAAGGGCGGTTATCTGAAGCCTTGCCGTTGTCTGAAAAAGTCTACCGTTTGACAAAAGAGGTTTTAGGAGAAAAGCACCCCTTTACCCTCGCCAGCATGAGTAATTTGGCACTTATTTATGATTCCATAGGGCGGTTATCTGAAGCCTTATCGTTGTATGAAAAAGGTTACCGTTTGAGAAAAGAGGTTTTAGGAGACAAGCATCCCGAGACTCTCACTAGCTTGAATAATTTGGCGGCTATCTATAATGACTTAGGGCGGTTATCTGAAGCCTTATCGTTGCTTGAAAAAGGCTACCGTTTGACCGAAGAGGTTTTAGGAGAAAAGCATCCCGATACTCTCACCAACTTGAATAATTTGGCGACTATCTATAATGACTTAGGGCGGTTATCTGAAGCCTTACCGTTGTCTGAAAAAAGCTACCGTTTGACAAAAGAGGTTTTAGGAGAAAAGCACCCCGAAACCCTCACCAACCTAAATAATTTGGCGGTTATCTATGAAAACATAGGGCGGTTATCTGAAGCCTTGCTGTTGTTTGAAAAAGGCTACCGTTTGACCTCCGAGGTTTTAGGAGAAAAACACCCCTCTACCCTCACTAGCCTGGATAGTTTGGGGGTTATCTATAATAAGATAGGGCGGTTATCTGAAGCCTTGCCGTTGTTTGAAAAAGTCTACCGTTTGCGTAAAGAGGTTTTAGGAGAAAAGCACATCGATACCCTCATGAGCCTGAGTAATTTGGCTTATAGCTATCAAG
>LUTY01000649.1 GCA_001640045.1 Candidatus Thiomargarita nelsonii
CATTTGGAGCAAGTTGCTTGTAACATTGAGAGAAAACCTAGAAAAAGAACCCGTGTATTTTTCCACTTTTGGCGAGAGCATACGAAAACCTGAGATATTGACTCAATCGCATTTACTTTTCTTAATTCGGAAAAATTGAGAGATTTTTTCTCAGACAAGGAAACAAGGCTTGTAGAACTTTTTGGCGATGAATCCCTTTTGCAATATCGGCTGTTTGTCATTGTGACCGATGGTGTGCCGTCGTCCACCGATCAAGCAGGCCCTGATCCACGACTTATTACGGTGCTAAACAAACTTGTGGACAACAGAATGCACTTATGGCTAATAGGCGTGCGATCAGAATTTAAAGGCCGAGTTTACCCTGAAACACCTGATGAGTATGGAAAAACAAGCTCTTTTTCCTTTGAGGGGAATAGGCCCATTTACATCTGGATAGCGACAAGTGAAATTGACAAAGGCATTGAGGTTGTAACAGGTTTTTTGGCGAGACTTCAATCATTGAGCGACACCGGAGCAAAAGTCAAACAGGTTGAATTGACTCATCTTTTTTTTCCAAAGGCCACATTAAAGCTAGGTAAAATAAAGGGATTGCTTGCAATGTCTCATCCTGATTATGTGCAACTCAGATTGGCTCGTGGTTTCAATGGTAAAATTGACATTCCAATAGAAATTGAGTGGGACAATAAAAAAGGGATAGCCCATCCAAGAGAAATCTCTTGGGAAATCACGTCACAAAGACACGGGGCGCAAATTAATCAAGTGGATCAACAATGGGTATTATCTTTTGAGCCCAAGAAAATTTCTTCAATAAGCCTTGGCATGACAGTCAAGCTTCAAATTAACCCTTGGTGGAAAAAATGGAGTACGGAGGATGACTCAATTCAGGAACATGCCGATAAAACGCTTTATTTAGAGCATCTTATAGATAGGTTGCGTATTCAGGAGACTGAATATGTGGCGGGTGAGATTGTGGTGAAAGTTGAATAGGTACATCGTTTGGTTTTTTTAGACTTAGCTTAGGAGGTAACAATGGGATTATGGCAGTCACTACGCATGTTATGGCAGCGTAGCTCAACTATATCGAAAGCGACAAAAAACGCAGATTATCAGGTGGTTGCTAACTTCTTAGAAAAATACCCTGATCAAGAACAATATATCGCCAAAAAAGCGTTATCTTTTTGT
>LUTY01000650.1 GCA_001640045.1 Candidatus Thiomargarita nelsonii
ACATTATTAGACGAGGCTTAAAAAAAAATGTGAGGCTCAATTAACTACAGGGATTAATTTTTAGCAAGGATAAATCAAAACCGATTTTATTAGGGCTAAAGGGTTTTGACTTATCCCTGTAGTTGTTATATATCAACTTCTACATTATTAGACGAGGCTTAAAAAAAAATGTGAGCCTCAATTAAAAAAAACTTGAGTCTCACCTTTATTGCTCTGGATTTTTTGTGAGCCAATGAAAACAGGTTGGCATGATGCCAGCAAATGGCACTGGGCGATTTCGAGGTATGCACGTTTTTTAATGGCATTGATCCTGAAGACTGGAGTGTACTATCCACGAGCAACGGGTGATCTGGATGTGTGGATTGCGCTTGTTGGGTATGGTAATATAATCAATTTTTTTTGTATGAGTATGAACATCACCGGCTACATCTTTCGAGAAGATATAGTAGATAAACTGGCTTGGAAACATCAAATACAGCCAGAAGAAGTAGTAGAAGTATTTGAAAATAAGCCCCATGTTGAACAACTTGAAAGAGGACACAGGCTGGGTGAAAACCTATATGTGGCCTTGGGGCAAACAGATGCAGGGCGATACCTCACTGTTTTTTTTATTCACAAAAAAGGAGGAGAAGCCCTGATTAATACTGCTAGAAATATGGTAAAAAATAAAACACCCAAAGCTCCTTTACCGGAGACTTTTAAAACATTTGAAGAAATGGCCGATTTCTGGGATACCCATGATGTGACCGATTATGAGGAATATTTGACACCGGTTGAAGTTAATGTTTCAACTCACCCCAAGCACAACTATGTAATTACTTTATCTGATACCTTAGATACGGCTTTACGTCAAGTTCAACAGAAAGAGGGAGTTTCGCTCAATACACTTATCAACTTGTGGGTGCAGGAAAAGCTGCAACAATACACAGTCGTTGTGACAGGAAATTAACTACCTTTCCAGCTCGCTACAGGCGATAGTGGATAAATCAAAAACTTAACTACAGGGATTAATTATTAGCAGGGATAAGTCAAAACCGATTTTGTTAGGGCTAAAGGGTTTTGACTTATCCCTGTTAATCACTAATCCCTGTAGTTCATGATTCGGTACTTAATCCACCGATTCAATTTCTACCCGCCGCTGGATAAAGTAGCCATACAATTGCCATAAAACTCTATTGGATATTTTATTGA
>LUTY01000651.1 GCA_001640045.1 Candidatus Thiomargarita nelsonii
ATAGATTTTTAATATTAATGTGGCTTGTGCCAAAAGGATAACCGACTTTTTTCTCTTGACATTCCCGCTCGAATTGTCTTCTGTCATAGTCACCATAACTTGCCCATGTGTATTGTTGAGATAAATATTCATTTCTCAAAACTTTACAGGCTTCTTTAAAAGAAATTCCTTTTTTTTCGACATCCGCTTGAGTCAGTGTCGTTAATTCGGTGCAAAATTCACTGATTTCTGAATTGGGTTTGACAAGGAGACTATCGGTGGCAACTCTTTCACCGCTGGCAGTGTCTAAAACACAAATCCCGATTTCTATAATTTCATTTTTTTGTCCTTGAGGGATTTTACCTTTCCAGCAGGTTGCTTCTACGTCTATGACTAAAATCTTATCTAATTGTTTGGACATTTTTTTCTATCTCAGGCGTACCTTGCACGGTTAAATTAATGCCGAATTCTATAGCCTATGTGCAATAACCACAAACCAAACGCACTAACAATAAACAAAAACAGGCTGACAATCATCAAACTGAGAGCAATGTTAATCTCCGATACGCCAAAAAAGCCATAACGAAATCCGTCAATCATGTAAAAAAATGGATTGTAATAAGAAGCTTTTTCCCAAAAATCGGGCAAGCTGTCTATTCTATAAAATACGCCACTTAAAAATGTCAAAGGCAAAATGAGAAAATTCTGAAAGGCGGAAATATGATCCCATTTTTCTGCCGATTGCGACGCAATCAGCCCCAGTGCGCCTAAAACTGCACTGCCTAAGACGGAAAAAATAAATAATACCCACACATTGTAAATTGGCAATTCGACAAACCACCACGTTGCTATCCACACGCCCAAGCCGACAAATAATCCTCGCAATACGGCGGCACCCACAAAAGCGAGATAAAATTCTAAACTTGATAAAGGTGGCAATAGCATAAAAACGAGACTACCTGTCATTTTCGATTGAAATAAGCTGGAGGAGCTATTGGCAAAGGCATTTTGAATAATGGACATCATAATCAAGCCGGGTATCAAAAAGGCTGTATAGCTCACACCTTCATAGACTTCGACATGCTCTGATAGTACCGAGGCAAATACCAGTAAATATAATAATACCGTGATGACGGGCGTAAGAATCGTTTGAACCGCTACTTTTAAAAAACGCCAGACTTCTTTGCCAAATAGGGTGTATAAGCCGTACCA
>LUTY01000652.1 GCA_001640045.1 Candidatus Thiomargarita nelsonii
AAGGCTTAGCCACGCCAATCTGTTTTCAACAAATTGACAACTGCCAGCCCTATTTTCTCGGCTTATTGGGCGAATATTATGGCTCAACCATTCTCCCAGATCAAAGAAAGACATCTTGTGCTGACTATCCTTGGATTGATTCTGGTAGTTCTGCCAAAACGGGTTTTTTTCATGCCATAAGGCAATACCTTTTTGGACGCGAAAAACAACAACAAAACTATTTAGATCGCAGCATCACCGAATTAGAAATGACTTATGCGCTATTTAAAGTCGGGCAAAACCATACAGAAGAGCAACGCCAAGCCCTCGCTGAAAAAGCCTTATTTTATTTTCGCTCACCAAATTATGCCGACACGCTGCCAGAAAATGAACGTCAACCCTATATCGAAACTGATGCCGCCAAACGAGCCAAACAGCAAAAATTAAAAGAGCGTTTGCGGGCTCATGGTTGCCAGATCACGGAATATCAACAACCGAATGACTTAAAAGCGTTGGTATTAGAACCACTATGGGCAAAAATTAGTGAAGAATTCCCCGATACGCCGACACCCCAAGAGCGAGCCGATTTTGAGCATGAAGCATTTGCAGCGAGTCGGCAAAGAGTGTATATCAAACGCCAAACCGATTTTGATAGGCTCAGCCAACACGCCCAAAGCGATGATGCACCATTAATTATTGTCTCCGAATCGGGAAGTGGCAAAACGGCATTACTAGCCAATTGGGCAGCAGAATATCGGGAAAACCATGCCGATGAACTGGTATTTTGGCATTTTTGCGGCAGTTCGCCAGAGAGCACTGATCCGATGGGGCTTATACGGCGGATAATGCTCAATTTAAAAAGCCATTTTAAGATGACAGAAGAAATTCCGGGCACGGCTTCCGCCATGATTGCAGAATTTGGACTTTGGTTAACCAAAGCACCGGGGCGAGTGATTTTAATCATAGATGGGTTCAACCCGTTAGAAGAGACACCGATCACACGGGGCTGGTTGCATTACATCCCGACTAAAACTCGCCTATTTTTATCCATAATCTCGGCGAATGATGAGCGTTTGTCTGCTGATTGGCAAAGGCACAAATTACCATTATTGACTGAAAAATCGGCGCGTGAAAATTTAGTCACTGAATACTTAAAACAATATGGCAAAACTTTGGCAGCTAAGCCAATGCAGACATTATTGGCTCATCCC
>LUTY01000653.1 GCA_001640045.1 Candidatus Thiomargarita nelsonii
TGGTCTGTCATCCCCGGTATGGTATTGACTTCTAGCAACCAAGCTTGTCCTGCTGAATCAACGATAAAATCCACCCGCCCCCATCCGCGAGCCCCTTGGCAATTATGGTACAATCTGCGGTGCGAACTTTATTCGCTAGTCATGAAACCGAGCCTGTGAAATTTTTTAATGCGCTTAATCATATGGTTTACCATAACGTTGCTCGAATGAATGCCAACAAAAACTTAACATTGGTTTTATTGGAGTATCAAAATGGACAACTATGTTTAAGTGGACAACATGAAGAAATAATTGTGGTGCGAGAAGGCGAAGTGGAATTGATAGATACCCTTGATTTAGGTTTTATGATTGGATTTATTGATGATATTGCAGATTTTGTGTCTGACACGAAGGTTCAACTAAATCCGGGAGATGTGGTAGTGCTTTATACCGATGGCATTACGGAAGCCGAAAATATTGAAAGAGAATTATACGGCTTAGAGCGTCTGTGTGAAGTGGTTAAACAAAACTGGCAACGAACAGCTCAAGAAATCCTGCAGTCGGTGATTGAGGATGTGAAACAATACATTGGAAAACAAAAAATTTTTGATGATATTACTTTGTTGGTATTAAAAAAGCAGTAATGGAAACCATTAAACCAAAACCTACCGAGCCTCTTGCAAAACTCTTAAAGTTTTCCACGAATAGTGTGTAAAAAACGGTAAAAAAATTTTTTAGCTTTCAGAAAAAGCTATATTTAGCAGCTATAGGACTTACGCATTGACAAACTAACTATAATATGTTATCAACAGCATTGATTAATTAATGAGATCAACTAGTTAATAATATTAAGTTGGTTTGAAAACGCTAATGTTTTAATTCCACAGAAAACCTTAATTGAAAAATTCAAAATTACTTGACACTTAGTATAGTATTATGTTAGGAGTGTCTCCCTTAAGTCATTTTGGATAAACGCTCGGATAACTTCAGTCCTAAGCCTTTTCAAATCGTCTCTGATTTAATAACGCCTTGCCATGGCTACCTAAAGCCTTGCCATAGCTATTCAATGCGATGGTGTTATTGGCACAGCACTTCCGTAGTTCATCAAGCCACGTTTTAGCCTCCTGAAGTGCCTCAGTATTAAAACCAGTAATAATTTTTTTATTAATTTTATCAATAGTTTACATATAAAAACTGCCATTATTTCCATA
>LUTY01000665.1 GCA_001640045.1 Candidatus Thiomargarita nelsonii
CGGATAATCCGATAAGACAAGCTATATTTAAATATAATCATTATAATGAACATGTTGACTTAACGCTTAATCAAAATACCACTCCCTATACCTATAAAATTTCAAGAGAACTTTTACAAACTGAATTTGGAGAAAAGAATTTTTCTTTTCAATTTTTGGATGGTGAGCGTTTTAAATTCGGCTTTGTGTTTGACGGTGAGGAAAATAAACCTCAATTTAAGTGTGAAGTCGTGACATATAAAACCGGGCAACTCGAAAATATTCCTTGTGAAATAGAGGAAAAAGTCTCACAGCCCCCAAAAACCCCTTTTTGGCCGGTTTGGAAAATTAGCCATGATCGTTTGAAAGACGGTAGTTTAGGACCAGAGATGGTAGAAATCCCACCCGGAAAATTTACAATGGGTCAAGACGATGGAGAAGCAGATGAAAAACCAGTTCACCCTGTAGAGCTGGAAAGTTTTGCAATGTGCCGCTATGAAATAACTTTTGAACAATATGACCGTTTTGTTGACGCGACAAATGGACCAGATGATGAGGGCTGGGGACGCGGTAATCGACCAGTGATTAATGTCTCTTGGGACGATGCCAAGAATTACGTGGAATGGTTGAGTGAACAAACCGGTCAATCTTACGACTTGCCTTCTGAAGCGCAATGGGAATATGCCGCACGCGCTAGGAGTCCAAACTTTAGTTTGGACGTCCAAAGCGAGACATCCCTTGTGGGTTCTTTTAAACCTAATCGCTTTGGTTTATATGACACGCTGGGAAATGTGCGAGAATGGGTAGATGATCCTTACCACACAAATTATGAAAATGCGCCTGAAAATGGTAAAGTTTGGATAGAAGGGGGATATGGAGCGGTGCTTCGTGGCTGTTCGTGGAGCGATGGAGCGGAATCCTGTCGCGCCGCCAATCGTTTTTACTCTTCTGACTCTAAAGGTGATCAACTTACCGGGTTCCGTTGCATCCGTTATCCCACATTTGATATATCACGACGCTTACGTGATTGCGAGAGACATTTTAAAGCTGAGCGTTTTTACAGCAATAAAGGCGGTAACGCCTTTAAGTGTTACAAAGAAGTTTTAAATAAAGACCAAAACAATGCCATAGCCTCGAAGCGCCTAGAAAAAATAGAAGAGCATTATGTCACTCAAATAAAAGAGGCCTTAGAACAAGAACAGTGGGATGAGGCTGAACGGTATGTAGAAGATTTACGCTTGGTGAATCCAGATCGTTTGGATGAACTGAAAAAGCATTATGTGAATGAATTAACAAAAGCTCTTCTTAAAAAAGAGTGGAATGACGCGAAATGGTATTTAACATCTGCACGCTTAATAAGTCCGAATTCATCCGAATTAGATGAACTGGAAAAATTTTTTCCGCAAACAAATGGGAAGAAATGCACATCACAACACAAGATTGACGAATCTACATTTCAGGATTGTTTAAAAATAATTGGTAATTTAGGCCCTGAAATGGTGATCATTCCAGGAGGGAATTTTTGGATGGGCGATAAGCGTGGTGAGCCTGATGAGCGACCTGTACACAGGGTAGAGGTGACAAAATTTGCAATGTGTCGCTATGAGGTGACTTTTGAAGAATATGACATTTTTGTTGACGCGACAAATGGAATAAGACCAGATGATGAGGGCTGGGGACGCGGTAAACGGCCAGTGATTAACGTTTCTTGGAATGATGCGATGGCTTATGTGAACTGGTTGAGTGAGCAAACCGGAAAACCTTATGGCTTGCCTTCTGAAGCGCAATGGGAATATGCCGCACGCGCAGGCTCGACAAAGAAATATTGGTGGGGTAATAGTCCATCTCGCAAGTATGCCAACTATAAGGGTATAAAAAGTAAAGATCGTTGGAAATATAGCTCCCCGGTAGGTTCATTTGATAAACATAATGACTTTGGCTTATACGACACAGTGGGAAATGTATGGGAATGGGTGGCTGATCCTTACCACGATAGTTATCGGGGCGCACCTAGAGATGGTAGTATCTGGGAAAAAAATGAAATGGGAAACTACAAAATGCTTCGTGGAGGTTCGTGGTTTAACAAGCCTAAATCTGGATGGGCGCGTGCCGCCAACCGTCATCATCTAAACAAAAGGCAGCGCAATCACCACCTTGGTTTTCGTTGTTCCTTAAAACTCGAATGATGAATGATAAGTACGGGAGTCCAAAGTTTACTTGGACTCCCAAACAAATGCTTTTCCTTAACTTAATTTGACAACGTCACATTTCAACAAGTTAAGCATATATCGCGCTCAAGTCTCACGCCTCGTTTGCTTGGGATAAAACGGACTCAACGAGTATATCACTCATCCACAAACCAGCGGTACGTAGGGCATTAAGCAACATTTTGATTTCATTAAGATGTCCTGCTTGTTTAGCTTTTAGTAGCACACCCAGAGTGCCCGTCAACGTCATCTGGTTGGCAGCGACAATGTGTCGCCCCAATTGGTCATCCATAATAATTCGACTGCCCGGATGTTCTAAAGCCAAACCGATAACTTCTGATTCACCCAACCCTAAGTCAGTGACAATCGGCATCAAAGCTTGTGCTTGAACTGGGATCACACGAATCCAAGAAATTTGTAGTGGTTCAGGTACATTAACTCCTTGATTGGCCCCAACTACCAATTCTGATTGTACGGCAGGTGGAATGACAATCTCATTGTACAACAGGTGCAATAGCTCAAGTTGCCCCACCAAGTGTAAGTACAGTAAGGGTGAAGTGTCGCAAATAGTTAACATCATGCATTTCTCACATCGTTTTCTAACTCATCGGCAGTGGACGAAAAGGGCGAGACTTGGTAACGTCCAAGACTCATCATAAATGCCACACGGGACATGCCCGCCAATTGCGCGGCCCGTCCAGACGACAAACGGCCTAATTCAAACAGCTTCACGGCTGCTAAAACTTTTATTTCATTGGCAAATGTGGCTGGTGTTTCTTTCAAGCTAATCAAGGCTTCTTCTGGTAATTGAATTTGTACCATTGGCATACTTGTTTTTCCTTTACAAAATAAGGTATATGTACCCAGAACGACAGGTGCGTGGGACGCACCCTACGCTTGCTCGAATGATGATGAATACTGGAGTCCAAAGTTTACTTGGACTCCCAAATGCTTACTTAAAGTGCCTGCGATACATTTGCACTGCATTATCCATTTCTTTAAGCAGGGTCAAATTTAATTCAACGACCTCTTTCCAATTACTAGGAGATCGCTTAGTCTTAATACTCTTTTCTAAGATAGACTTGTACTTATCCCATTGTTTCTTAATCTTTCTCAACTGATTCTGGACAGCATCGACTTTGAGCAATTTTTGCTCGCGATTGCCCTTTAAAAGACCTATCAGGGTTTGTTCAAAATCGAACATTGTTTTTGCCAACTCTTCCCTAGAATCAAGGTTGATACCACTGACCATTAACAACAGTTCCTTAGTCATTTTCTGCGTCCGCATCCGCTGTCTGCCGGCAGAGTTCAGAGTGACGGCCTCTTCGTAGTATTTTTGAACCGTCGATTTACTCTCATCTTGGTACCAATCTACTACATCCTCCATATACTCCAACAATTGCAAATTTTGCTGAGC
>LUTY01000655.1 GCA_001640045.1 Candidatus Thiomargarita nelsonii
TTAGGTAATAACAAAAATCCTTTTTCAGCCCCCGCATTTTCAATGACAATTCTCATTAATTTATCTAAGAGCCGCCCCAGTTCAATTTCACCCGCCATCGTTTGTGAGGCTTTTAGAATGCTGCTTAAATCCAAGGCACTGCCTTTAATAAAAGGGGAGGTAGGGGTTGTTTTCACAGAAATTTCTGGATAGCGCGTTTCTAAATCCTTCACTTTCGCTAAAGCACCCCAACGTTGATAGCCGTAAATGGCATGAGATAAATAAAAGTGACTTAATTGTGTCATGCCTTGAGTCAGATAAAATCTGCCAGCCAATTCGTAGGCTAAAGCTTCTTCGTTGGGATATTCATGTTGTTGTGCTAAATCAATGGCTTTATCATAATATGCTCTCGCATCTTTATCCTTGCCTAAAACACGGGCACGTTCTGCTTCGACTAAATAAAACTTATGCAAATAATTGATAGGAGTAAAATTTGCCCATTTTTTTAGCTTTTTTTGATTAGATTTTAATTGTTTGAGGAAGCGTTTTTGTTCCGAGTTATTTTTATCAGGAAAAATCGCTAACCAAGTGAGGGACTCGTAAAAATTGAAGAGAGGAATCGTATTAGTCCCGAGCATGGCATCTAAATATTTCGCGCCTATGGTTGCATTTTCTAAGGCTTGAGGAAATTTTTGAAACAAATAACATAAAATAAATTTATGTAAATACAGGGTACAAGTGGCATTTTTATTATTGGTTTCAAGATAAAATTGGCGCATTTTATCTTCATCATAATCTTCATTGTTGAAATGACAAGGATTTGAACGAGTTCGTCTAAGATTAATAATGATCTGCTGAATGAGATCTTGTATATGGCTGCTAGATTCTTGCTGAAATTGGCTAATCACCTCATTATTCTTAACTATCTCTTGCTCGATTTCTGCGAGATCGCGCCCCATAATAAATGAAGAATAGTAGTAACTGACCATCGAAAAGGTAGCATATTCTAAATCTCCCGTTTCCAGTCCACTTTGATAAGCTTCCAAGAAAGGTTCTAGGAGTTCCTTAGGATGTTTTTTCCAATGGTTTATAAAAGCATTCAAAGCAAAGATAGTGCGGGTGAAATTGAACTGGGGCGGCTCTTAGATAAATTAATGAGAATTGTCATTGAAAATGCGGGGGCTGAAAAAGGATTTTTGTTATTACCTAA
>LUTY01000656.1 GCA_001640045.1 Candidatus Thiomargarita nelsonii
CAGGCGAGTGTGTTGCCCGTTATGACAAAATGCACTTGTTCGATGTGACGGCAGCCCCTGATGAACACTATTGTGAATCGGATACGATTGAAGCGGGACAACAAGTCGTCGTGATTAAAACACCTTATGGACGTTTAGGGCTTGCAATATGTTATGATTTACGATTTCCTGAATTATTTCGTTCTATGCAAGACGTAGAATTAATTGCCATACCTTCAGCTTTTACAGCAGTCACGGGCAAAGTTCATTGGGAAATTTTGGTACGGGCACGAGCCGTGGAAAATCTTTGTTATTTGATCGCAGCCAATCAAGGGGGTTATCATGTCAATGGTCGAAAAACTTACGGCAATAGCATGATAATCGATCCATGGAGCCTTGTGTTAACCCGTTTGAACCAAGGGGCTGGGGTCATTTGTGCAGATTTAGATCGGGAAAAACAGGCTCACTTGCGGCGTAATTTTCCAACTCACGAACACAGAAAAATTCAATGTCAATAAGAGTTAATAAACATTATCGTAAAAATTAAAAAAAATCAATAAGTCTCATGTAGGATGGCTTGGGCGTTCCGCTCAACCCACCCGGAATGATGCTTATTTTCGATAATGTCTAATCGATGAGAATACGAACGTGTCTTCAATAAATCAAGCCAAGGCGGAAGCTCAACAACTTATAAAACAATATCAAAAACTACAGGAGGAAGCCAAAAACGCTGATACGGCAGAAGAAGCGGCAGATAAAGCTGCAAAAGCTCAACAATTTGTTTCACAAATAAGTACACTACAATCAACTATTACCAAATTGGCTAAACAGCAAACAACCGCTTCCAATGAAAGTCCACAAAAAGAGCAAGATGTTAAACGCGCGACCTCGTTTGAAGTTCGCATTGAGCATCTTGAAAAGGCTCAGAAGAAAAATCGTACACAAATTGATCAACTTATCAGAGCCAAAGAGCAACTGACTGGCTTATTAAAACGTGAAACAGAAAGAAAGGCTATGAGTGCGGCGCGGCCTTCCCGCACCCATGATGAAAAGTTACAAGAAGAACTGACTCATCTGATATCGAAAAAAGAGGCCGAACACCAAGCCATCATACAAGAACTTGACAGAGTACGTCAACAGGCCAGAAAAGAGGCCGACTTGTTTAAAGTGCAACGCGATGCGGCACGGGCATTGATGGATAAACAGAAAC
>LUTY01000657.1 GCA_001640045.1 Candidatus Thiomargarita nelsonii
TCTATACGCCCAATACCTAAACCATAATCGTCTTGATTAAAATCCAGCATGGTATCTAAAGTTGTCTGATTTCTAAAAAGCTCTCCGTGCATCAGGGCACTAAAAAACTGACGTAAATCTTCAGTATCACTGACAATAGCACCGGCGGCACCAAACACACTGGCGTTGATAAAGCGACTGACTTCATCAGTTTCGTTATAACCCGACGCGATACCGCCCTCAATTTCCTCCGCACCATCCAAAAAGGTATTATTCAGTTGCAAAGGCTGATAAATACGCTCTCTTAAAACCTGATGTAATGCCTTACCCGTGACGGTTTCAATCAGCTTCTTTTTTCTTATTCATACTTACCCACCTCTCACCAAAAAGGTAGGAGCATACGCTCAAGAATCAAGATAATTCACTGTCTGTCCAAAGAGTCCACGCTGCAACTAGACCACAGGATGGGCGGATCGAAGGTCGGCGACAACGCTCTAACAAGACCTGCTTCACTTTTTGAAAAGGAAGCCATCGATGAAGTTCCTTATCACCTAATCTCGCTTTCACATTGATCGCTGCATTTTGATCCGCTTGCATAACCGCCCCGCACCCGGAGGTACAGTGAAACCTGTCCCCAGTGCGGTTGCCGAGGCATCCGCACTTTGAACACATTTGAGAGGTATATGCCGCATTGATCAAAACAACCCTAGAACCTCTTCGGGATGCCACAATATCAATGGCAGATGCCATCAAACCTTTAACCCAACCGCTTAATCGACGATTGGCGTTCTTTCCATAACTTTTTAACTTAAACGTTTTTGTTAAGTCCTCACAAACAATCGTCTCGGCCTTATCAACGACCCGATTAACTGCCGTAAAAACAATCGTTTTGACCTTGGCTTGATGCTGCCGTGATCGCCGATTGAGTTTCTTTCGACCTAAGTTGTGCTTTCTAATTCTTCTAGCTTTTTTGGGATTCTTTTGCTCAACCTTGCTCAAAACCGCTTTGATCTTATTGCGCTTTTGGTATTTTTTCTTTAGACAATCAGATTCTTTTGATAAGACTTCGCCCAAATCTTTGCCATAAAAGTCGCCATCAGAATCGACAAAAGCCTCTGTATAACCTTTATCAATACCAATTTCTTTGGAACCGCAAGCACGGTCGTCTGTATTGTCTATTGTGTAATGAATTTCAACATGGCCCTCACG
>LUTY01000658.1 GCA_001640045.1 Candidatus Thiomargarita nelsonii
TTTTAGAGCACTGGTTACTTGATGAGCAAAGTGCCTTACGCGCTGAAGAGTCGCCCCCTGACAATTTGGCGAGCATTGTTTATACATCTGGCACCACCGGTCGCCCAAAGGGAGTGATGCTCAGTCACAGTAATATGCTCCGTAATGCACAAGCGGCGGCAAGCTGCATGAATTTTAATCATCATGATCTCTTTTTATCCTTTTTGCCGCTGTCGCATACCTTAGAACGTACAGACGGCTATTATCTACCAATGGTCGTCGGCGCAACCGTCGCTTATGCGCGTTCTATCCCACAATTAGCGATGGATTTAACCACTTTATCTCCAACGGCTTTAATTTCTGTACCGCGTATTTATGAGCAAGTGTATGCCAAGATTCAAAATCAATTGGAAAAAAAATCAGCCCTCGCTCAAAAATTATTCACTCTGACAGTCGAAGTCGGTTGGCGACGCTTTGAATATCGTCAAGGGCGAGCCACTTGGCATCCACGTTTGTTATTATGGCCCCTATTGCGCCGTTTAGTCGCTACCCCGGTATTGGATAAATTGGGTGGACGGATGCGTGTCGCTATTAGTGGTGGAGCGGCTTTATCGCCAGCCATTGCCAAATTATTTATAGGACTGGGTTTAAATTTATTACAAGGCTATGGTTTGACCGAAACCAGTCCCGTTATCAGCGTCAATCGCCCTGATGATAATGTGCCTGAGAGTATTGGTACTATCCTACCGGGCGTGGAAGTCAAAGTGGATGACAATGGTGAATTATTGACAAAAGGTCCGTATGTCATGTTGGGATATTGGAAAAATCCTAGCGCTACTCAGGAAACGATTGACGAGGCGGGTTGGTTGCATACAGGCGATAAAGCGCGTCAGGATGAGCAAGGTCATCTATACATTACTGGGCGCATAAAAGAGATCATTGTCATGGGCAACGGCGAAAAAGTCCCGCCTGCTGATATGGAAATGATGATTTGCACCGATCCTCTCTTTGATCAAGTGATGATAGTGGGTGAAGCTAAGCCATTTCTCAGTGCCTTGCTGGTGTTAAACGCTGAATATTGGCAAGCCTTTGCCAAAGATTTGAATGCTGAGACATTACAGGAAAAAGCTGTACATCAAGCAATATTGAAACGCCTTAACAAACACCTCAAAGATTTTCCGGGCTACGCCCAGATTCGTCGTGTGTC
>LUTY01000659.1 GCA_001640045.1 Candidatus Thiomargarita nelsonii
CTCGGATTCGGCAGGATAAATATCAATCACTTCGCCACGCACTCGATAAGTACTCCCAAGGAGCTACGCATGATGTTTCTCAATTGATATGGCGCGACACCGCGAATCACACAAGCCAACACCGCATAAGGTCCACGTTCCAACCAAACGGTGTAATTACCAATTTCGACACTATCAAGTTCCTCCGTTTTACTTTCGCTAAACGAATCACGGATAAAATCCTGTATAGCCGTTAACATGGCCGATATCGCATCACTATCACCGAGTTTCACCTCTTGTCTATGCAAATGTTGGATTAATAATCCACTTTCACGATGAATTAAAAACACCTGCTCAACCCTGAAAATAAGTGTTTTTTCCAAAACAATTTCTGAAAAAGGTAAGCCCTTGCGCCGAGCTTCCAATCGCCAAGCTAATCCCTGCGGAGATAAACTATGTTCCGCTGTTTGGTTTATCGCTTGCATGAGGCTTTTAAATGTTTCATTGATAGCCTTACGAATCGCGGGACCCATAACTGGAAATAAAGTATCAGCAAATGGGTGAGGATCTTGACTAATCGACTGTTTAATACACAATTCGACTGGTATTTGTAGAGAATCTACCAGTTCTGTTGCCTCAAACGAATTTGATGACTCAAGACTTAATTTTGCTTTATCAATGACATGGGGCAGCATTTCAGCTATTTTTTGAGTTTGATACTCTCTATCATTGCTCTGAGTTTCTAAGGTCTTCAAACCGACCAAAGTGTCTTCCATCAAACTTAAACGACTCACGCCTTCCTGATTGACTTGTTCTAGGCTATCAATACGCTTTTCTAAAGTCTCAAAACGTTTTTCTAAAACCTCAAAACCTTTTTCTAAAACCTCAAAACCTTTTTGTTCTTCGATGCCTTTTTTTATGGTGAGTTCAATGCTTCTCACTTCATATTTCAGGTACTTGGTACGCTCCTCTAAGACATTGAGTTGTGTCTGTTGAGAATTCAGAAATTCGTCTATTAACTGGAACGCATTAGCAAATATTTGATTTTTTTTTAAAGTCATAACTTGTCTTCCTCGCGGCGCAAAAAATCGGAGTCCAAGATAAATCTTGGACTCCGAAAAATTTCAACGTTTAAAAGTCCTGCGTTTTTTGGCAGGCGGTGAATCGTTTAAACCAACAACTTGTAACAAAGCTTTTTGGCTCTGAG
>LUTY01000660.1 GCA_001640045.1 Candidatus Thiomargarita nelsonii
GGACAAAGCACATGGTCAAGGAAAATATATCTCCGCCGCTGGTTGGATTTACGACGGTCAGTGGCAAGATGGTAACAAACGTGGTCAAGGTGTATTGACCTGGCCAAATGGGGATCGCTACGAAGGCGACATTCGTGAGGACAAAGAGCGGACTCAACATTTGACACCGTATTGGTGGAAGCCCTACGAAGGGTATGGTAAAGGAGGTGAAGGAAAATACATCTTACATGGTCAAGGAAAATACATCTACGCTGATGGTCGGGTTTACGACTGTCTGTGGCGATATGGTGACAAAAATGGTCGATGTGTATTGACTTGGCCAAGTGGGGATCGCTACGAAGGCTATTTTCGTAATGACAGATTCCTATATAGTCCTCAAGGAAAATATACCTTCGCCGATGGTCGGGTTTACAACGGTCAATATAGTCGAGGTGAATTGAGATGGCCAAATGGGGATCGTTATAAAGGCGATTTTCGTGAGGACAAAATACCTCCTCCGGGTAGTTACATGACTTTGTTAAATGGGGATCGCTACGAAAGTTATGTTCAAGGAAAACATATCTTACATGGTCAAGGAAAACTTGTCTACGCCAACGGTGGGGTTTACGACGGTTTGTGGCAAAATGATAACAAACATGGTCGAGGTGTATTTACTTTGCCAAATGGGGCTCGCTACGAAGGCGATTATCATGAGGGCAAAATGCATGGTCAAGCTGTATTTACAATGCCAAATGGGGATCGCTACGAAGGCGATTTTCGTGATAGCAAAATGCATGGTCAAGGAAAATTTATCTACGCCGATGGTCGGGTTTACGACGGTCAGTGGCAAAATGGTAAACAACATGGTCGAGGTGTATTTACTTTGCCAGAAGGGGAGCGCTACGAAGGCGATTTTCGTGATGGCAACATGCATGGTCAAGGAAAATATATCTACGCCAATGGTCAGGTTTACGACGGTCAGTGGCAAAATGGTAACAAACATGGTCGAGGTGTATTTACTTGGCCAGAAGGGGATCGCTACGAAGGCGATTATCGTGAGGACAAAAAGCATGGTCAAGGAAAATTTATCACCGCCGATGGTCGGGTTTACGACGGTCAGTGGCAAAATGGTAACCAACATGGACGAGGCGTAATGACTTGGCCAAATGGGGATCGCTACGAAGGCGATTTTCGTGAGGACAAACCA